>NZ_BADI01000186.1:0-2138 GCF_000333555.1 Herbaspirillum sp. B65
GACATATGGAAGATTTTCTACTGCAACACATTCTGTGACTCCGCAAGAGCACCAGCGTTGCTGACTATTTTTTTTTCAGATGAGAGAGGACGAATGTATCAATTTTTGTAGCTAAAGCGGCAAGTTCATCGCTAGAAAGTGCTGCGGCTGATGAGAATGCACTCAAGTACTTTTCCTCACCAGGCGACAAAAAAAGGCGCCATGGAGCTATCTGAAACAACTGAGCCATGCGGTCCAATTTATCGAACGATGGGCTGAGCATCGCTCGCTCGTATCGAGATACGGTTTCCATTTCGATGTCGAGGTGGTTTGCGAGCTGTAGTTGCGTCAAGCCCAGCTTCAGTCTTTCTCGTCGAATATTCTGCGCGACTAATTCGATAGTCGTGGTTGGAGGCGTTGGGGTGATGTTTTTCATGTGCAGAAGCAGTTCGGCACATGGTCTATTTTGTTTGGGTATAGATACAGGACGTAATAAGCAGTATTTGTTCTATATTTGACTTAATAAGTCTAATTAGCATAGTATCTGGGCCGCGCTTCGAGATTGCCACTGCGCATCAAACTATTCGGCTCATTCATTTCGCGAAAAATGGCCACCGCTCATTCATCACTATTAGTCTCTTGTCTTTTACTCGGGCTCACCGCTTGCACCACATCTTCCGCCCCTGATAAGGATCGTCCAATTTCCGAGCGCGGCCTGAGCCAGATTGATAAGCTGAATCGAAGCGAACTCAACAAAGCGCTTACCGCCGCCATACTGCGCAATCCTGATTTGCGAGCTAGCGCAAGCTTTGCAGCGGCCTGCTATTTGGATTTAGCGGCAGAAAGAACCGCACGGCGGAACGCGCATTTAAACATGGCGTCCATAGACAAGGATATTGTTGAAGCTGCCAGAGCAAGAAATGCTCTAGCCTTGGCGACCTATCCGACATCTCGATACTGGGTCAGAAGGAAGATCGAAGGCCACATGGCTCCGATCACATTCGACAGAGAAAATCTCTCAGCTTTTCAGACCAGAATCGAAATGCCACCTAACTCTTTGCTACAAGACTTTTCGGATGTGAATCCTGTTGAAAAAAGGTGGAAGCAGGAGACCAAAATGCTTCAGCGCCCAAACTCAGTGGCTACCACGTCACAATTGCTTGTTCGCTATGGCCCGCTCGTCCAAGAGGCGGCCTCTGACAGATTCAAGCGATGCTACATCGTGTTTGACGTTCCCAAGCTGAATCTCTCCATCTCTGTTAATAAAAACCTTTACCAAGAGAGACTTTATGAAAGCGCAAAGGCAGGAAAAGATCTTGAATTCACCGCTGAAGTTGATATTGAGTATGACTTTAGTAACTGCCGCTTAGAAAACTGCACACCCAAAGTTAGCGACCAAAACATTCGAAGCTTCAGATTCGGTTGGGATCCGAGGTAGTTAGCACGCAATCACGCCAAGGTATGTTGAAATAATGTTTCTCACCGATCCGTCCCTAGAGTTACACGATGCTCGCTCATCTTTAGTATCGCCGTTTATGATGTGGGACTGGATAGCCGCGCTTGATTCTGAGCCCTGCTTTATTCTTTCCGCTGAAACCAGCGACGACGACCTCGCATTGCCGGCCACAAATTTCTTTTCCTCTGTTGATCGTCTTCTAGCTTTTGCTCATGCGCACGCTTCCACTCGATGCAAGGTCTATCTCTTGCAAAAGGAGCGCCAGGGTAAAGGTCGCCTGAAATTTCTCGAAATCGAAAGTATCGGAAAGTATGAAGGAAAGCCGGCGGGAGTTTGTTACTACGCACACGTCACGACCAATGGAATATTGGAGAAGACGTATGACGCACAGCCGCCATTGCCGCCTAAACACCAGATAGAAATTCTCGCCAACTTTGATAAGAAAATTTTTATTGACCATGAGCGCTGAAGAGAAAAATTTGGTCGAAGGCATCGATATTGGAATCGCCGTTAAGAAGCTACATCGAATGCAGCTAGAAGAAGGAGATTTAGGTGCAGCATATTGGCTCTCAATATCAGGGCTAATTCAAAACGCGGCAAAATATCGTGAACGCGCAATGCTTGCAGAAGAAAAGCTGCGGAAAATCCGTAAGCTCTGTCAATGAAAGCATATGGACATGCATGAGAGTCTCTCCTTCGATGC
>NZ_BADI01000185.1:0-1420 GCF_000333555.1 Herbaspirillum sp. B65
CCAGCAGCACGATACCCAGGGTGGCGAAGCTGGAGATGGTCTTGTGCATCACCATCCAGAACGGGATCGCGGTCAGGATCACGGCCAGCACGAAGCCGGTGACGTAATCCTTCATCGTGCCGTGGGCGGCGTGGTCGCCATGACCATGACCGTGGCCATGGTCGTCGTCGTGCTGGCCCATCGGGCGGGCCGGGTGTTCTTGGTGGCCGCGGCTCATGGCAGGACTCCCATCAGATAAACAAAGGTGAAGACGCCGATCCAGACCACGTCCAGGAAGTGCCAGAACATCGACAGGCACATCAGACGGCGACCATTGGCTTCGGTCAGGCCGTGCTTGTTGATCTGGAACAGCAGCACGACCAGCCAGATGATGCCGAAGGTCACGTGCAGACCGTGGGTACCGACCAGCGCGAAGAACGAGGTCAGGAAGCCGCTACGGGACGGGCCCGCGCCTTCGTGGATCAGGTGCAGGAACTCATAGAGTTCGAAGTAGATGAAGCCAGCACCGAGCAGACCCGTGATGATCAGCCAGAAGATGGTGTTCTGCTGCTTCTTGGCCTGCATGGCCAGCATGGCAAAGCCGTAGGTGATCGACGACAGCAGCAGCAGCGCGGTGTTGAGCGCCACCAGCGGCAGGTCGAACAGTTCGGCCCCGGTCGGACCGCCGGCATAGTTGCGGCCAAGGACGGCATAGCACGCAAACAGGCAGGCGAAGATCAGGCAATCGCTCATCAGGTAGATCCAGAAGCCCAGCAGGGTGCCGTTCTCTGGATGGTGATGGCGGACGAAATAGCGCGAGCTAGGCGTCGCGTCGGCCGTGTGGTTGATTGCTTCAGACATGGCTATTCAACAGACGTGTGCGCTCTGCTTCGACACGGACGACTTCGTCGGCCGGGATGTAGTAGTCGCGGTTGTAATTAAAGGTGTGGATGATGGTGGCAGCGATCATTGCAACGAAGATCACCACCGCCGGCAGCCACATGTGCCAGATCAGGGTAAAGCCCAGCACTGCCGCCAATGCCGCGATGATGAAGCCGGCACCGGTGTTCTTGGGCATGTGGATTTCCACGAAGTCACCCAGCGGACGCTGATACTTGTTCTTCTTCATGTCAGCCCAGGCGTCGTTGTCATGCACGACCGGGGTGAAGGCGAAGTTGTAGGCTGGCGGCGGCGAGGAAGTGGACCATTCCAGGGTACGGGCATCCCACGGGTCGCCGGTGACATCGGCCAGCTTTCTGCGGTCGCGGATGGACACNGCGATCTGGATGATGAACGAACCGATACCCAGGGCGATCAGGCCAGCACCGATGGCGGCGACCACGAACCAGATCTGCAGCGACGGATCGTCGAAGTGGCTCATGCGGGCGGGTCACGCCCATCAGGCCCAGCACGTACAGCGCCATGAAGGCCCAGGTAAAAC
>NZ_BADI01000184.1:0-1649 GCF_000333555.1 Herbaspirillum sp. B65
AAGCATTTGTTNGGTGAAATCCATCAAAATCCCGGTCCTTGTAATTCCATTCAGTCCGGGGCGCATAACCCGTTACGCGCGCCTGATAATCTCGGGAGATATCAGACATACTGTGATTAGGATGTGACAGGAAACCATTTATTGGCGGACAGTCTCTACACTTCTCTTTCGACAGCGTTGTAACCGCCGCTTTTGACAATTCCGAGTTTTGCGCTTTCTTCGCACGTGTATTGCGTTCCAGGATATCCGCGGTTGCATATCCAGCGGCACCTGCACCCAGCCAACCAAGGACTTCCGAAGCAAGTGGGATTGCAGCTAGGGCTACCATGCTCGGCTCTCTTCTTCCCGCTGCTTGACCGTACTGCCTAGATGACGCAAGACGGATTTCATTTCATCTAGACGCTGTTCAGGTAATGCACCGGATTTGCTTAAATACCGCTGTGTCTCCGGCCGCTCAAATAGCTTTGGGTAATCAGCAGACATGTACATCATGTAAATAAGGTGTCCCGTAGACGTGAATCCGAGATTAAGGCCATTGTCGTATGCAGATTGCATACGCAAGATAACCTCGCTACGCCCTGGATTGCCGCGCATATCTTCACGTTCAGAAAGAAATTCATCGGCTACAGCAGCGATGAAATTCTGAACATCACTAGCAAGGAATTTTTTATATTGATCTTCTGCGGGGCGATCTGAATCTGGATCAGGTCGAGGGCCGCATGATCACGCGCGGGGCGGGCACCGGCGCATCCTGGCGATACAGCGGAGCCTGCGGGCCGGCCTTGGCCGGGTCGCGCAGGGTGTCCCGGGCCGGGCGATCCACACCGCCGCCATAGACCAGCACCGCATTGCGCAACGACTTGGAGCGCTTGGCCTGGGCCATGTCCATGTAACGGAATTTCTGTTGGGCCAGCTTGTGCGGGCGGGGCGTCTCCAATGGCATGTGACGATCCATCGCCGACATCGACCAGCGCGCGGCGCTGTCGGGGGCGGCAGAAGTGTGGGCATCGATCGCCGCAGTGGAGGCAGCGAAGGCGGCGGGAGCAGCCAACGAGGCCGCGATGGTCAACATGCAGATACCGACTGTTTTTTTCATGGTGTTCCCTTTCCGGGGTCCCTTCTTGACGGTGAGCAAACATTTCATGCGGGATCGGAGAACTCTTTGGCGTTTTCCCGATCTACCGCCATCACGAAGTCATGGTCGCGGAAATTGCCGTAGAACAAAATCAGCCTTTTCCGATTCCTGATGTAGGAGCTTTCCTACACGGATGAGCTGGCTGCCCGGCTCATGCTCCCGCTTATGCTCCGACTCATGCTCCCTTTTGCTCTTGAAATGCCGCCCAGCAGCCGCCGCGCGTGCTCCAGCCTTGCGCCTTGCGGCGCTCAGTGCTCAGTCCTTGGCCGCTTCCTTGGCATCGCCATAGGTCTTCTGGACGTTGCCTTCCACCTGCTTGGCCGCGCCCTTGACCTGCTGGGTCGTGTTGCCGGTCAGTTCGCCCGTCTTCTGCTGCACCTTGCCTGCGACTTCCTTCAAGCTGCCTTTGATCTGGTCCTGGTTCATGATGGCTCCTTGGTTGTTAAGCAGTGGGCGCCGCCCTGGGCCCGCCCGACGGGCGGTGAGCGACGATGAATCCATGGTAACGATGAGC
>NZ_BADI01000183.1:0-1630 GCF_000333555.1 Herbaspirillum sp. B65
CCTGCAACAGGCGCTGGCGCGGGCTGATCCAGATACGGTCCAGCGCAAACAGCGGCCAGCGCGAGGGGAAGGTACGCGGGGCCGGCGCTGCCTCGAAGTGGACACCAGCCAGCGCAGCGCACGGCCCANCATGACCATTTCATTGACATCACCCATCAGGATCACCGGCGCCTGGTCGGTATCGAAGGCCTGCAGCAGTCGCTGNATCTGGGCGCGCCGTTCAGCCGGCTTGAGCCCCAGATGGGTGGCGATCACGCGCAGCATGTGGCCATGGCAGTCGATGTCGGCATCCAGTGCACCACGCGGTTCGCGGCTGCCGAAGGAAAGGTCGATGTTCTGCGTCGCCAGCACCGGGTAGCGGCTCAATACCGCATTGCCGTAGCGCCGCGCGGGGCTTTGCAGGGTCGGGCCTTCAACCGCAAACAGTCCCGTTGCTTCCCGCAGCAGCGCCAGTACGTCCACCTGGCTTGTGCCGCCCAGCGGCACTTCCTGCAAGGCCAGGATGTCGGCATCGATTTCCTGCAAGACCCGGGCGATGCGTCCAGGCGAGAAGAGGCCATCGGTGCCGCGCGCGCCATGGATGTTGTAGGTCGCTACCTTCAGGGGCCAGGGATCCAGGTTGTGCAGGGGGACATCGGCAGTGAGCACCAGTTCGGTGTCGCTATGCGCGCTCACGCCGTGCTGTGCCTGGCGCGATGAGAGCTTGCCCGTGGGCGTGAGATGGCTGGCGGTGGTACTCATCAGGCCCGGTGCGCCTCCACCTGCTCGTCATGGACCGCTTCCTGGAGAACACCCGGCTGGCGCTGGGCACGTCCCTGGTTGCGCTGGCGCGGCTTGAGCAGCTTTTGCAGCCCGAATGCGGTCAACATCAATGCCGCTGTCACGCCAGCCAGCACCAGCAGGGTCTGCAGGCTGGGATGGCGGATCGCCTCGGCCAGGTTATGCGAGAACACGACCGTCAACACGATGCCCGGCGCCATGCCGATCAAGGTACCCAGCAGGTAATCGCGCAAGCCCAGGTGCGAGGCCCCGGCCACCACGTTGACCACGGTGAAGGGCGCAATGGGCAGCAGCCGCACCACGGCCATGGCGGCGATGCCGCGCTGGGCGAAGCGGCGGCTGAGATTGTTGATGCGCGGCCCCAGCATGTCGCGCAGGGCATCATGTCCCAGCCAGTGCCCCAGGCCAAAGCCGAGCAGGGCGCTCAAGCCTACGCCGGCGCTGGCATACAGGCCGCCATTGACGGGCCCGAACACCACACCGGCTACCGCTATCAAGACCGTAATGGGCACCATCAACATGCCCGCCACCACGAAGGCGGCAATCACGATGGCCGGGGTGAAGGGCATCTGGTCGACGCTGCGCGCCAGCGCAATGAGCGACGCCAGGTTGATCCATTCGCGCAGCGGCGTGAAGCGCCAGGCCAGCGCAAACGCCACCAGCGCCACCGCCAGCACACCTAGACCGATGATGCGGCGCGGCACCGGTTTGCGGGCACTGCGCGGCACATATGCATCGACGAATTCATCGGGACTGATGGGGCGTTCCGGGTCGAATACCGCGTTGGTCTGGGTGAGCGCATCGAGCTCCGGGATCAGGCGCGGGTCCAAGCGGCGCAACTCGCGCTGCC
>NZ_BADI01000182.1:0-1742 GCF_000333555.1 Herbaspirillum sp. B65
TAGTCCAGCGGCTGCCATTGATGGGCGCGTTGCTGGCGCGCGTAGTGCGGCATGTCGCGATGCAGGTAGAGCGTCCAGGCCAGGACCGCCTCGGCCATGGTGGCGGCCAGGCGTGGATCGACCAGGCGCGTGATCTGCAGATCGGTCTGCCCGAGATCGGCCACCAGCCGCTCCACCCCGGCCCAGACGCTATGCACCCACTGCAACTGCGGCAACAGTTTCAATTGCGCCGGATCGGGATTGGCGACGATGGCCAGACGGCATTGCGAGCGCTGATCCTGGTCCAGATCGGCAAAGGCGACCAGCTCTTCTTCCGGCAGGGCCAGGCGCAAGGCCTGCAGCCAGGCGGCGACCGAGGCGGCATCGCCCTGGCTGACGAAGGGGATGGGAAGGCGTGGGCTCATGTGGCGTACACCGTATCAAGATTCTTGAACCCCTTGATCTCGATGGGATTGCCCGAGGGATCGAGGAAGAACATGGTGGCCTGCTCGCCCGGCTCACCGGCAAAGCGGATCTGCGGCGCCAGCACGAATTGGACGGCAGCGCTGGCGGTGAGCCGATCAGCCAGTTGCTGCCAGTGCTGCATCGGCAGGATCACGCCCAGATGCGGCATGGGCACCAGATGATGGCCGACCTGGCCGGTGTTGCTCACCGCGAAGGGCTGCCCCAGATGCAGCGAGAGTTGATGGCCGAAGAAGTCGATATCGACCCAGGTATCAGTGCTGCGGCCTTCCCGGCAACCTAGCAGGTCGCAATAGAAGCGGCGCGACTGGTCCAGGTCGCGCACGTGGTAGGCCAGGTGGAAGATGGATTGCATGAAATCCCCGAAAGCGCCAAAGGCAGGTTGAGCGAAAGCGCACTAGGATAACCCAGCCTTGCCGCCCGGCACGGATTGACATGCGTCAAGCAGGCGGTTCATTGGGCTAGACGACCTCCCTCCCCGGGCCTACTCTGACCATATGGCGTCCAGCCCCGGATGCCTTCCCCCATGAATATCCCGAGGAGCCACCATGAGCTACAAGTCCATCCTGGTCCACGTCGACCAATCGCGTCACGCCGCCCAACGCATCCGCATTGCCGCCGAGCTGGCCCGGGCCCAGCAGGCGCACCTGATCGGCAGCGCCGTCAGTGGCATCTCCAGCTTCATCACCATGGAAGGCGCGGCCTACATCGCAGCGCAGATGGATGGTTTCCGCGACCGCGCCCTGGCCGCCCTGGAAAACTTCGACAAGATCGCCAACAGCGTGGGCGTGCCCTCCTGCGAAAAACGCTTCGTTGATGACGATGCCGAGGGCGGACTGGCCCTGCAAGCGCGTTATGCCGACCTGGTGGTGGTCAGCCAGGCCGACCTGGACGATGCCGACGACAGCTTCCTGACCGATCTGCCCGAATACGTGATGCTCAACTCCCCGCGCCCGGTGTTGATCATCCCCAGCGCCGGTGAATTCAAGCACGTGGGCAAGAATGCCCTGATCGCCTGGGATGGCAGCATGGAATCGACCCGCGCCATCACCGCCGCCCTGCCGCTGCTGCGCCAGGCTGACAACGTGACAGTGGTGATCTATCTGCACCATTTCATCGGCGTGCGGGTGATACATGAAGGTGCCGGCGCGCCGTGCGGTGAATTCGTAGACATAGGTCTTGCCGGGCGGGATGGCCGGCTGCGTCAGGCCGGACACGCCATCCATGCCATTGGGCAGGCGCTGGCCATGCCAGTGTACCGAGGTCGCTTCGNCAGCTGT
>NZ_BADI01000181.1:0-5284 GCF_000333555.1 Herbaspirillum sp. B65
GCACGTGGCCGCTACGCTGATCCCCTCGGTGACGGTGCCGCTGGCCATCATGGGCACGGCCGGCGTGATGTACGTGGTCGGCTACAGCCTGGACAACCTGTCGCTCATGGCCTTGACCATTGCCGTGGGCTTCGTGGTGGATGACGCCATCGTGATGCTGGAAAACATCTACCGCTACGTCGAAGAAGGCATGACACCGCTGGAGGCGGCCTTGAAAGGCGCGGGCGAGATCGGCTTCACCATCATCTCGATCTCGGTGTCGCTGGTGGCGGTGTTCATTCCGCTGCTGTTGATGGGTGGCATCGTGGGCCGCCTGTTCCGCGAGTTCGCGGTGACGGTGACGCTGACCATTGGCGTGTCGGTCATCATCTCGCTGACCTTGACGCCCATGCTGTGCTCGCGCTTCCTGAAGAATGAACATGGCCGCCAGCACGGCAAGCTGTACCAGTGGTTCGAGCGCTGCTTCGATGCCATGCTCAATGGCTACAAGCATGGGCTGGACGTGGTGATGCGGCACCAGTTCATCACCCTGATGAGCTTTATCGCCACGGTGGCGCTGACGGTAGCGCTGTTCATCTTCATTCCCAAGGGCTTCTTCCCGCAGCAGGACAATGGCGTCATCGTCGGCTTTGCCGAATCCTCGCAGGACACCTCTTCGGCGGCCATGCATGAGCGCTTGCTGAAGGTGGCCGACGTGGTGCGCCAGGACCCGGACGTGATCGGCTTTGCCATGAGTGCCGGTTCCACTACCTTCAACACCGGCCAGTTCTTCATCGCCCTCAAACCCAAGGATGAAGGCCGTACCACCAATGCCGACGAAATCATTGCCCGCCTGCGCCCCAAGGTGGCCCGCATCGAAGGCGTGAACCTGTTCATGCAGGCCAGCCAGGACATCAACGTCGGTGGCCGCCTCTCGCGCACCCAGTACCAGTACACCATCACCGACACCGACCTGGATGAACTGAACGTGTGGGCGCCGCGCATGTTGGAACGCTTCCGCCAGTTGCCGCAATTGACCGACGTCGCCTCGGACCAGCAGAACCAGGCGGCCGCCGCGGTGATCACCATCGACCGGGCACGCGCCTCCAGCTTCGGCATCTCGCCGTCGCTCATCGATGCCACCATCTACGATGCCATCGGCCAGCGCCAGGTTGCACAATACTTCACCCAGATCAACAGCTATCACGTGATCCTGGAAGTCACGCCGCAACTGCAGAAGGATCCTTCACTATTCGATAAACTCTACCTGACCTCGCCTCTGACCGGGCAGCAGGTGCCGCTATCGACCTTCGTGAAGATCGATACCACCAAGACCTCCTACCTGTCGATCAGCCATCAGAGCCAGTTCCCGGCGGTGACCATTTCCTTCAACCTGGCCAAGGGGGTGTCGCTGGGCGAGGCGGTGGACGTGATCCAGAAGACCAAGGATGAGATGGGGGTACCCCAGACCCTGGTGGGCAACTTCCAGGGCACGGCCAAGGCCTTCGGCGATTCGCTCTCCTCGCAGCCCTACCTGATCGCGGCGGCCCTGATTGCGGTCTATATCGTGCTGGGCCTGCTCTACGAGAGCTACATCCACCCGCTGACCATTCTCTCCACCCTGCCCTCGGCCGGCGTGGGGGCGCTGCTGATCCTGATGATAGGCGGCTATGACCTGTCGGTGATTGCCTTGATCGGCATCATCCTCTTGATCGGCATCGTCAAGAAGAACGGCATCATGATGATCGACTTCGCCCTCACCGCCGAGCGCACCCAGGGCATGAAGCCGGAACAGGCGATCTACCAGGCCTGCCTGCTGCGCTTCCGCCCCATCATGATGACCACCATGTGCGCCCTGCTCTCGGGTCTGCCGCTGATGCTGGGCCATGGCGCCGGCTCCGAGCTGCGCCGCCCGCTGGGCTATGCGATGGTGGGCGGGCTGGTGCTGTCGCAGGCCTTGACGCTGTTTACCACGCCGGTGGTCTACCTCTACCTGGACCGTGCCCACTACTGGTATGAGCGCAAGAAGAAGGCGCGCCAGGAACGCAAGGCGGCGCGCCTGGCGCAGGGACATTGAACATTGACGCGTGGCACATGACCAATGAAAAGCCGGAAGGTAGAATCCGGCATGGGCTGCCGCCAGGAAACCCCGTCCTGGCGCAGCCAATGGAGACCGCATGAAGATCCTGATCGTCGAAGATGAACAAAAGATGTCCGAATACCTCTGCAAGGGGCTGACCGAGCAAGGCTGTGCGGTCGACGTGGCCTACAACGGGGTGGATGGACAGCACCTGGCGATCCAGCATGACTATGACGTCATCGTGCTGGACGTGATGCTGCCGGGCATCGATGGCTTTGCCGTGCTGCGCTCGCTGCGCACGGTCAAGCAGACCCCGGTGATCATGCTGACCGCGCGCGACAGCGTGGAAGACCGCATCAAGGGCTTGCACGATGGCGCCGACGACTACTTGATCAAGCCCTTCTCCTTCCTCGAACTGCTGGCGCGCCTGCAGGCGCTGACCCGTCGCGGCCGCGTGCAGGAAGCGCCGCAGTTGCGCATCGGCGATCTGCAGATCGACCTGATCTCGCGCAAGGCCTTCCGTGGCGGCTTGCGCATCGACCTGACTGCCAAGGAATTTGCGCTGCTGGCCGTGATGGCACGACGCCAGGGTGAAATCCTTTCCAAGACCGCCATTGCCGAACTGGTCTGGGATATGAACTTCGACAGCAATACCAACGTGGTGGAAGTGGCCATCAAGCGCCTGCGTGCCAAGATCGACGCGCCGTTCGAGCAAAAGCTGCTGCACACCGTGCGCGGCATGGGCTATGTGCTGGAGCCGCGCGCCACGGCCGACGCCAGCGATGACTGAGGCCCAGTCCACCGCCACGCCCGCCACCGGCAAAAGGCGCCGCCTGCCACTGCGCCAATCGATCACGGCGCGCCTGGTGCTCATGTCGGCCGCCTCGGCCCTGCTGATCTTTGCCGTGGCCGGAGTGGCGCTCTACACGGTCTTGAAGGGGGAGTTGCTGCGCCACGAGCGCGATGGCCTCATCACCACCCTCAACGACATCAGCTACCAGATCGAGCGCGCCGGCAATACCGAGCGCTGGAGCCGAGTACAGATGAAGCTGGCCGCGCTCTCGCAGGGCGACCAACACGTTTTCTTCTGGATTGCCAGCGACAATGCGCAATTCACCTTCGGCGACCTGACGCGCCTGAACCCGGCGGCCATCTCCCAGGATGAAGGCAAGTCGGTGGGCCGCCTGCACCTACCCGGACGCAGCTATCCGCTGCACATCATGACGCGCACCCTGCCAGCGCTGGACGACCGGCCCGAGGTACGCGTCACGGTGGGGGTCGATGGCGCACCGTATTTCGAGATGCGCCGCACCTTCCTGCTGGCCACCACCATTTCTTCCCTGCTGGGCATCGTGCTGGCCGTCATCTCCAGCTACTGGATCGCCCGCGCCGGGCTGGCGCCGCTGCGTCGCATGTCGGCTCGTGCCCAGCGTTTTTCGCCGCGCAAGCTGTCGGCGCGAATGCCGGTGGAAGCGCTGCCGGAAGAATTGTCGGTGCTGGCCGACGCCTTCAATGGTGCGCTGGAACGCATCGAACAAGCCTATACCCAGCTCGAAGCCTTCAATGCCGATGTGGCCCATGAATTGCGCACGCCGCTGGCCAACCTGATCGGCCAGACCCAGGTGGCACTGGCGCGGGAACGCAGTGCCGGCGAATTCAAGGATGTACTGCAATCGAACCTGGAAGAGCTGGACCGCATCCGCTCCATCGTCAATGACATGCTGTTCCTGGCCCGCTCCGACCAGGGCGAAGCGGCCACCGCGCGGGTGCCGGCGCGGGTGGCCGAGGAGGTGCGCAAGACCGTGGATTTCTTTGAATTCGTGCTCGACGATGCCGGCATGGACATCACCGTGACCGGCGACACCACCACCACGGCCACCATGGAAACGGCACTCTTCAAACGCGCCCTCACCAACCTGATCCAGAACGCCATCCAGCATTCGCCGCAGGGGGCGCAGTTGCGCATCGATATTGCGTCGGGCCAGGACATGGTCAGCGTGGCCGTGACCAACCCCGGTCCGGCCATCGATGAACAGCACCTGCCGCGCCTGTTTGATCGCTTCTACCGGGTCGACAGCGCGCGCCAGGACATCAACGGCAGCCATGGCCACGGCCTGGGCCTGGCCATCGTCAAGGCCGTGGCGCGAATGCATGGCGGACGCGCCTTCGCCAGCAGCAGCGACGGGCACAACACCATCGGCTTTACCATTGCCCGCCAGTAGCGCTGCCTAGAGCCCGGCTGTATGCGCAGAGGCGGTCGATAGCTGTGTACTCCAGGGCCGGCGCGGCGGGCGTAGCATGAATGCCCGCCTCGCCAGGAAAGCCTTGCCATGATCATCCGTCCCCAGCCCCACTGGTTCCGTATGCTGTTCATCTGGAACGGTTCGGTGTTGCGCACCATCATGCCGCAGATGCTGATGATGACGGCCTTTTCCACCCTGGCCGTGTTTACCGGCGGCAAGATCTTCGGTGACAAGCTGCCCCTGAATACCTCCATCTTCACCTTGCTGGGCGTGGCGCTGGCGATCTTCCTGGCCTTTCGCAACAATGCCAGCTATGACCGTTACTGGGAGGGGCGCAAGATCTGGGGCGCACTGATGATCGCCTCGCGAGCCCTGGCTTCGCAAGGCTTGCGCTATGGCGTGGGCGGCCAGGAGGCAGCGCAGAAGACCCTGTTCATCGATCGCATCATCGCCCTGGCCTTTGCATTGAAGCACCAGTTGCGCAAGACTTCCGCCGTAGATGACCTGGCCCGGCTGCTGCCGCACGAGGCCGGCGCCACGCCGGTCCAGGTACAGTACCTGCCGGTCTACCAGATGGATCAGCTGCGCGCACTGCTGGCCCAATCCAACCGCCAGGGCAGTCTCAGCGATGCACGCCTGTGGGCCTGCGACCAGCAGCTCAATGAGATCAACCATTGCATCGGCGCCTGCGAACGGATCGCCTCCACGCCAATTCCCTTTGCCTATGGCGTGCTGCTGCACCGTACCGTCTACATCTATTGCCTGCTGCTGCCCTTCGGCCTGGTCGATGCAATCGGCTATGCCACGCCGCTCATTTCGGTGTTCGTCTCCTACACCTTTCTGGCGCTGGAAGCCATTGCCGGCGATATCTCGGCCCCCTTCGTTGCCTCACCGAATGGCCTGGCGCTGGACGCCATGAGCCTCGAGATCGAAAGCTCCCTGCGCGAACTGGCCGGCCAACCCTGCCGCCACCAGCACATGC
>NZ_BADI01000180.1:0-4933 GCF_000333555.1 Herbaspirillum sp. B65
CTCCTGATGCACGGGCATGGTGGAAGATTGCTTCATATCCTACCTCAACCGGACCGCATCAGTCCCAGCGCGCCGGCACCGAGCGCAAGGGCGAGGCCGGTCGATCCCAGTACATCGGGCTGCCGGCCACCTGCAGCGGCGAACGCAGGCGCTGGGCCGGGCCCCAGGCGGTGTGCTCGATGCGGGGATCCAGGTCCTCCGCCGTCTCGGCGGCGAAGTTCGGCTGCGCCGGCGCTGCCGGGTAATCGGCCAGCAGCCGTGCGGTACGCGCCAGCGACAGCCGGTACTGGCTGCCCTGCCCGCTCTGCTGGCGCAAGGCCAGCCCACGCAGGGCCGAGGCGGCCAGCAGGTAACCGGTGGCGTGATCGAGGGCCTGCACCGGCAGGGGGACTGGTTGATCGCCACCCTTTTGCTTCATACCGAAATCGGCAATACCTGAACTCATCTGCACCAGACTATCGAACCCGCGGCGCCCGGCCCAGGGGCCGCTCCAGCCATAGGCGTCCAGTGCCACATCCACCAGGGCCGGGTTGAGCGCACGTCGCCTCTGTGCACCCAGCCCCAGGTGTTCCAGCGCATCCGAACGATAGCCATGCACCATCACATCGGCCTGGGCCAGCAGCGTTTCGAGCGTGGCGCGATCCTCTGGACGATCCAGTTCCAGCTGGGCGCAGCGCTTGCCCAAGGTCATTTCGGGGACCACGCCGGGTTCGTTCCACGAGGCCGGATCGATGCGCAGCACATCGGCACCAAAGCCGGCCAGAAAGCGCGTCGCCGTCGGTCCGGCCAGCACCCGGGTCAGGTCCAGTACGCGCACCCCGGCCAGCGGCCGGGCCGGATCGACAGGATGCCGGAGCCGCGTCGGGGCCGCGAATACCTGACGCGCCACCAGCGGCTCGGCGGCCACTGCGGCCCCCTGCGGATGGGCAGCCCAGTCGGCCTGGCTGCGCATTTGTGCTGCGCAGCCGCCATGGGCGACGATGGCCGTTTCCAGCTCGCTACCCGTCCAGCGTGCCACTTCGCCTGCCACATCGGCACGGCTGGCCTGCTGCGGGTCCAGTCCCAGCACCTCCAGGGCCGCCACGCGGTGATGCGCGGCATTGGTATGCAGCCGGATCCAGCCATCGGCGGTCCGGTAATCGCCGGCCACCGCATCCCACAAGGAAGGCGCTTGCCAGCCTTGCGGCCGCAGCGAGGCCGAGAACCACAGCGAGGCCAGTCGGCGCTCGCAGACCACCTGCGGCAACGGCGCGCCGCCGGCCTGTACCAGTTCGGCCAGGGCCAGCCCGGCGGCCGCCACCGAGGCCTGCGCCAGGTCACTGGTGGCAAACACCGAAGGCAAGGCGCCCTGGCCGCTCAACTGCACGGCTGACAGCGTGGCAGCCGGGCCATCGAGGGCTTGCCAGATCTCGGTCAGCATGGCGTGGGCGGTGGTGGCATGGGTCATGAGGCGCTCCGTGGCAAATCTTGGCAAATTGATTGAATACCGAATCAGGAGCTTACCCGATTCGCTTTCCTGACAGAATTGTCATGTTGATGTCAGCATGAGGTCGAGGGACGGCCATTACATTAACGTCTAAGCCGGGGTCGGCCGCCAGCGCTGAGGGGCGTGGCAAGCCGACCTGTTCTCGATCCGCAAGCCATCTTCGTGAGTCCTATGGTCGTCCCGTTTCGCCGCGTCGCAGCCAGCGTCAGTTCCCGTCATTTCACTCATCCCCCCCACAACTCCCCCTTCCGCGCCAAGAAGGGAATGACGGTGCTGGCGCTGGCCGCGCTGCTGGGCGGTTGCGCCGTCGGCCCCGATTACGTGCGGCCGGCCATGGACCTGCCGCAGGCCTACAAGGAACAAGGCCCCTGGAAAGTGGCCGCGCCGCGCCCGGTCGATGACCGCCAGCATTGGTGGGAAGCCTATGGCGACCCTATCCTGAATGACTTGATCGCCCAGGCCAACGCTGCCAACCAGACCATCCAGCAAGCCGCCGCCCAATACCGCCAGGCCCAGGCCACCGCCGCAGTGGCGCGTGCCAGCCTGTGGCCGACCGTGGGTGCGCAGGCCGGCGCCACCCGCGCCCAGACCAATACCAACGGCGTGCAACGCCTGGGCGACAACTACACCGTGGGCCTGAACGCCTCCTGGGAAGCCGACATCTGGGGCCGCATCCGGCGTGGCGCCGAGGCTGGTGACGCCAACGCCCAGGCCAGTGCCGACAGCCTGGCCGCAGCGCGCCTGGCGATCCAGGCCACGCTGGCCCAGGATTACCTGCAACTGCGCGTGACCGACCTGCAAAAGGATCTGTATCGCCGCACGGTAGCGGCCTATACGCGTTCGCTCGAATTGACCACGCACCAATACCAGGCCGGCACCGCCCTGCGCTCGGATGTGGCGCAGGCCGAGACGCAGTTGCGTTCGGCCCAGGCGCAATGGATCGACCTGGACGCCACCCGCAACCAGCTCGAACACGCCATCGCCATGCTGATCGGCAAGGCCCCGGCAGCCTTCTCGCTGGCCCCGCTGCCCCCGGCCGATGCCAGCGACAGCGCCATCGATGCCAATGCCCAGCGCCTGCAGGCCAGCCTGCCGCAGATTCCGGCCGGCCTGCCCTCGGACCTGCTGGAGCGCCGCCCCGACATCGCCAATGCCGAACGCCTGGCCGCCGCCGCCAATGCCAACATCGGCGTGGCCCGTGCGGCTTACTTCCCCACGCTCACGCTCTCGGCCAGTGGCGGCTACAACAGCCTGGCCTTCGGGCAATTGTTCGATACCCCCAGCCGGGTCTGGTCGCTGGGCGCAGCGCTGGCCGAGACCATTTTCGATGGCGGCGCCCGCAGCGCCCGCAACGACGCTGCCGTAGCCGCCTATGACGCGGCCGTGGCGCAATACAAGCAGACCGTGCTGGCCGGCTTGCAGGATGTGGAAGACAACCTCTCCACCCTGCGCGTGCTGGACCAGGAAAGCGCGGTCCAGGCGCAAGCCGTCAAGTCGGCGCAACTGGCCGAGCGGCTGGCGATGCGCCAATACCAGGCCGGCACCGTGACCTATCTGTCGGTGGTGACCACCCAGGCCACCTCGCTGACCAACCAGCGCAGCGCAGTGACGCTGCTGGGCCGCCAATTGGTGGCCAGCGTGGCGCTGATCAAGGCCACCGGCGGCGGCTGGCAGGTTGGGCAGCCCGATCCGGCCACGCCAGCCACGCCGATGGCGGCGCGCTGAGTTCCTTCCTTATTCCGATACAACCGCGACCCTTTCAGGACGAGTTTCAGGCATGAACACCTCACCCACGCCTCGCACCCCTAGCACCCCTAGCACCTCGAGTATGTCGTTCAAGCGCACCACCCTGGCCGTGGGCATCAGTACGGCCCTGCTGCTGGCCGGCGGCCTGGCCGCCTGGAGCACCATGCAACACGCCAGCGCGGCCGACCAGCCCACTGCCAAGACCGCACCACCGGTGGCGGTGACGCTGGCACGGGTGCAGGAACGTGACGTGCCGCTCTACCTGGCCGGCGTCGGCACCGTGACGGCCAATGCCAGCGTGGTGGTCAAGACCCGCATCGATGGCCAGCTGGACAAGGTCGGTTTCAAGGAAGGTGAAGACGTCAAGAAGGGACAACTGCTGGCCCAGATCGACCCGCGCGCCCTGCAGGCGCAACTGGCGCAAGCCGAGGCACAACGCGCCAAGGACGCCGCCAATCTGATGAATGCCCGGCTGGACCTGCAACGCTACACCACCTTGCGCAGCCAGGATGCCGCCACCCAGCAGCAGCTCGATACGCAAAAAGCCCTGGTGGCGCAGCTGGAGGCGGCCGTCAAGACCGATGAAGCGCAGATCGCCTATGCCAAGGTGCAACTGAGCTACACCACCATCAATGCCCCCATCTCGGGCCGCGTCGGCGCGCGCCTGGTCGATCCGGGCAACATCGTCCATGCCACCGATGCCACCGGCCTGGTGGTGATCAACCAGATCGATCCGATCACGCTCATGTTCACCCTGCCCGAAGAAGCAGTGAGCGGCATCAACCGCGCCCAGCGCAACAGCCAGCAGCCGCTCAAGGTGATCGCCTATGCCCGCGATTCGCAGGAAGTGCTGGCCACCGGCAAGCTGGTCTTGCTGGACAACCAGATCAATACCAGCAATGGCACCGTGCAACTGAAGGCACGCTTCGACAATGCCGAGCACAAACTGTGGCCGGGCCAGTACGTCAATGCGCGCCTGCAGATGAACGATCATGGCAGCGCCCTGACGGTGCCGGCTGCGGCCATCCAGCGCAACCAGCAAGGTACCTACGTCTATGCCATCAACCAGGACGACCAGGCCAATATGCAGCCGGTCAAGGTCGATCGCATCCAGGATGGCATCGCCGTGCTGGCCGCAGGCAGCGGCGTGACGGTTGACCAGCGCGTGGTCATCGATGGTCAGTACAAGCTCAAGCCGGGTAGCCGCATCGTCGAGAGCAAGCCGCAGCCGGCCAAGGCGGCCGCTGTAGCAGAAGCGAAAGGAAACACCAAGTGAGCGTTTCCGCCGCCTTCATCAAGCGCCCCATCGGCACCACCCTGCTGGCGCTGGCCATCCTGCTGGTGGGCATCGCGGTCTGGCCGCTGCTGCCGGTGGCGCCGCTGCCGCAGGTCGATTTCCCCACCATCCAGGTCACCGCGCAATTGCCCGGGGGCAGTCCCGAGACCATGGCCTCCAACGTGGCGCAGCCGCTGGAGCGGCAGTTCTCGCTCATTGCCGGCCTGTCGCAGATGACCTCGCAGAGTACCCTGGGCACTACCCAGATCACCCTGCAGTTCGACCTCAACCGCAGCATCGACGCCGCCGCCCTGGATGTGCAGGCCCGCATCAATGCCTCCACCGGACAGTTTGCCTCCAANNCTGCCAGCCCAACGACTTTTCGCAAGATCCACCCGGCCGACTCGCCCATCATGATCATGTCG
>NZ_BADI01000179.1:0-1657 GCF_000333555.1 Herbaspirillum sp. B65
ACGGCAGCCGTAATCCAGCCTCCCGCGAGGGCAAGCCGGTGATGTCTGATCGGATCAACGTATGGTGAGCAAACGCCACTTTGCAAGCAGCGAACAGGACGAACAGGGCCGCTCCCCTACTGAGCAACTCGCATTTCCCGCGGGCAGCCTTCCGTGCCCGCTACGGAGGGGAGAAGACGATTTTGCGTCACTTAAAGACGGCTTCAGGTCACCCAAAGATGCCAGTGATCCTGTTTTTTGACGCAAAAGTTCACTTGCCCAGAACCAATACGATACGTTTCGTCTCGGATTCTAGGTGCAAATGATGGGCTGCTCAATAAAATTTACGCTTGTTGGCTAGTCAGCTTACTGGTACTCAACAAGGGGGCGGGCAGCGCGATGCTGCCCAGGACCAGCTTCAGTTGGGACTGCACCTGGCGTTCATCGATGTCGGCACTGCCGGTCAACAGGCGCTGCAGCAAGGGGGCGTACAGCAGGTCGAAGACCAGGTTGAGGTCGGCATCGTCCCGGAACTCGCCGCGTTGGGCACCGCGGCGCAGCACATTGACCAGCGCCAGGCGGCGCGGCTCCAGGTAATGGTCATTGAAGATGCGCTTGCTCTCTTCATCGAACTGGGCCAGGGCGATCATCTCGCGCACCACCCGGCCGGACTTGCCACGCAACAGTTGGGACAGTTGCAGCATGTGCAGTTCGATGTCTTCGCGGGCAGCACCGCTGTCGCCCAGGGGCGGCATCGGCTCGACTGCACGCAACAACGCTTCCATGGCCAGGGCGCTCTTGTTGGGCCACCAGCGATAGATGGTGGCCTTGCCCACGCCAGCGCGGGCAGCCACGCCCTCCAGGGACAGCTTGTCGAAACCGATCTCCTCGAGCATCACATACGTGGCATCGAGGATGGCGTCATGACTGACGGCATTCCTGCGGCGACCGGTGGCCGGATCGGAGATGAAGGTGAGAGAAATGATGTGCTCCAGATGACAAAGGCATGTTTTCCGTCTTCATTAACGACATGCTTTTGGACAACTTGAGCATTTGACAGCAAAAAAAATGAAGTTTTTCGTAAGCAGGCTCCCGGCCCTGCCATTTACTGACGGCTCACCGGGTCCAGCCGGCGTCCGAAGCGGTCCAGGCGTGGTTTGAAATACTGGTCGGCATTGAGCGAAAAGGCGATGCGACGGGTACGCCCCATCAGCTCGTTGCGGGCAAAAAAGCCGAAATAGCGCGAATCCATGCTGTTGTCGCGGTTATCTCCCAGCATCATGTAATGATCGGCCGGCACCACCACCGGGCCGAAGCTGCTATGCAGGCTGGGATGCGCTGCCGACAGCCGCACCAGGTGGTTCATGCCATCGATGCTTTCATCACGGTAGCGGGCCTGGTCCACCCTATCGCCTTGCTCTGGCTGCGCCCGGGCCGGGCCATAGCTGGCGGCCTGGCCGTTGATGTAGAGCACGTTGTCACGCAGCTCCACCACGTCGCCGGGCAGGCCGACGATGCGCTTGAGCAGCAGTTCGCCGGCCTGGCGCGAATCGACCGTCACAATGTCGCCGCGCTGCGGCTCGCCCAGGCGCATCAGGCTGATGTGGGTCAGCGGCAGGCGCAGGTCATAGGCCAGCTTGTCGACCAGGATGCGATCGCCCACCATGACAGTGGGCAG
>NZ_BADI01000178.1:0-6551 GCF_000333555.1 Herbaspirillum sp. B65
CGCTGTACTTCGGCGGCTCCTCGGACGAGGCCATCGACCTGGCCGCCGAGCAGGTCGATGTCTACCTGACCTGGGGCGAGCCGCCGGCGGCCGTGGCCGAGAAGATTGCCCGCGTGCGCGAGCGCGCCGCCAAGGCAGGGCGCACGCTGCGCTTCGGCATCCGTTTGCACGTGATCGTGCGCGACACCAATGAAGCCGCCTGGCGCGCCGCCGATGAACTCATCAGCCGCCTGGATGACGAGACCATTGCCAAGGCCCAGGCCAACTTTGCCCGCATGGATTCGGAAGGGCAGCGCCGCATGGCGGCCCTGCACGGCGGCCGCCGCGACAAGCTGGAAGTGAGCCCCAACCTGTGGGCCGGCGTGGGCCTGGTGCGCGGCGGGGCTGGTACCGCCCTGGTGGGTGATGGTCCCACAGTGGCCGCGCGCATCAAGGAATATGCGGACCTGGGCATCGATACCTTCATCCTGTCCGGTTATCCGCATCTGGAAGAATCGTATCGTTTCGCCGAACTGGTGTTCCCGCTGTTGCCGCGTGCCCAGCGCGCAGCCTTGACCGGTCACAACCTGACCGGTCCCTTCGGCGAGATCGTCGGCAATACCGAACTGCCCAAGGCCGCGCCGGTGCGCGTGTCGGCCAGCTGAGGTCAGCATGACGAGTGCCTCCGATACCGTACTGCCGGGCGCTGCCACCGCCGCGCAGCCATCGGCCCAGCCCAAGGCCGCCGCCAAGAAATCGCGCCCGCAGCGCGACGCCTGGATCGGCTGGATCCTGCCGCTGCTCTTGCTGGTGTGGTGGGAAATCGCCGCCCAGGCCGGCTGGCTGTCCAGCCGCATCCTGCCGGAACCGTTCGCGGTGTTGAAGGCCGCCTGGCAGCTCTCGGCCAGCGGCGAACTGTGGCACCACCTGGCGGTCTCCAGCGGTCGCGCCGCGGCCGGCTTTGCGGTCGGCGCCGGGCTGGGTCTGATCCTGGGGCTGCTTTCGGGCAGCCTGCGCTGGGCCGAACTGCTGCTCGATACCACCTTGCAGATGGTGCGCAACATTCCAGCGCTGGCCTTGATTCCGCTGGTGATCCTGTGGTTCGGCATCGATGAGACGGCCAAGCTGTTCCTGGTCTCGGTGGGGGTGTTTTTCCCGGTCTATCTCAACACCTTCCACGGCATCCGCTCGGTGGACCAGGGTTTGATCGAGATGGCCAAGAGCTACGGCCTGTCGGGCTGGCCGCTGTATCGCGACGTGATCCTGCCGGGCGCCTTGCCTTCCATCCTGGTGGGCCTGCGCTTTGCGCTGGGGCTGGTGTGGGTGCTGCTGATCGTGGCCGAGACCATTTCGGCCCAGGCCGGCATCGGCTACATGACCATGAATGCCCGCGAATTCCTGCAGACCGACGTGGTGCTGGTGGGCATCCTGCTCTACGCCTTGCTGGGCAAGCTGGCCGATACCGCGGCACGGGCCCTGGAACGCTTCTGGCTGCGCTGGCATCCGGGCTATCAATGACACGCAACGAGACTGCATCAGGGACCACCATGCGCAATGACACACAAGAACACCGTGAACTGGGCCGCGCCGCCGGCCGTGGCGTAGGGCTGCGGCTACGCGCCGTGTCCAAGGCCTTCAGCGGCCGCACCGTGTTGCACGACATCGATCTGGACATCGCACCCGGCGAATTCGTCGCCATCGTCGGTCGCAGCGGCTGCGGCAAGAGCACCCTGCTGCGCCTGGTGGCGCAACTGGATGCGGCCAGCGGCGGCGAACTGATCTATGAACACGAGGGGGCGGGCGAGCCGGAAATCCGCATCATGTTCCAGGACGCGCGCCTGTTGCCCTGGAAGCGGGTGCAGGCCAACGTCGCCCTGGGCCTGCCCCGGCAAGCCGCGCCACAAGCTGTCAATGCCTTGCGCCAGGTCGGTCTGGAGCAGCGCGCCGGCGAATGGCCGGCGGTGCTCTCGGGTGGCCAGCGGCAACGCGTGGCGCTGGCCCGGGCCCTGGTGCACGACCCGCAATTGCTGTTGCTGGACGAACCGCTGGGCGCGCTCGATGCGCTCACCCGCATCGAGATGCAGACCCTGATCGAATCGCTCTGGCGCGAACGCGGCTTCACTGCCTTGCTGGTCACGCACGATGTGCAGGAAGCCATCGCCCTGGCCGACCGCGTGCTGCTGATCGAAGACGGTCAGGTGGCGCTGGACCAGCGCATCGCCCTGGCGCGCCCGCGTTCCCGCGGTCAGGCCCAGTTCGCCGCACTGGAAGAAGCCATCCTGGCGCGCGTGCTGCGACACCCCGGTAGCGAGGCGGTTAGCGAGCCATCTGAAGCTATCTTCACGCCGCGTGGCGTACAGCAGGTGCAGTGGGCGGTGTGAGCTGTAGCGATATGAAGCTTTGAGCTGATTTTCAGAATCTTCGTGGTACCCCATTTCAACCCTACGGCGCGGCAGGTGCCGCCGTCGTTTCATCAAGGAGCAGAGCATGACCATTCAAGCAATCAACGTGCGTAACCAGTTCAAGGGCAAGGTCAAGGCCATCATCGAAGGTTCGGTGGTGTCCGAAGTGGACGTGGAAACCCCGGCCGGCATCGTGACCTCGGTCATCACCACCCGTTCCGTGAAGGACCTGGGCCTGACCATCGGCAGCGAAGTGGTGGCTCTGGTCAAGGCCACCGAAGTCTCGATCGCCAAGCTGTGATCATCAGGCCGCCCAGGCTGGACCCCAGTTAGGGGCGGCGTCTTTTTTTCAGGAGCAGGCCCGATGGCATATCAGGCACTGAAGGCTTATCTGGAGCGCCTTGATGCGCAACACACAGGCGCCGCGTCCGCTTCCTCTTCCAAGGTCTGGCTGGACGAGCAGGGGCGTGCCGCAGGGCGTTTCTTCAATACGTCGCTGACCTCGGCCTTCCAGCCGGTGCGCAGCTTCGACGATGGTCACATCGTCGCCTGCGAGGCTTTCGCCCGCAGTCATTCGGCCGTCGATGACGGCCTGCATCTGTGGAAGCTGCTGGACCAGGCTGCCAGCGACGATGAATCGGTGGAGCTGGACCGGCTGTGCCGCATGTTGCACGCCATTAATTACTATCGCCAGGTCGGCGAGGATGCGCCGGAATTGCACCTGTCGGTGCACGCGCGCCTGCTGGCGGCGGTCAACAACAATCACGGCGTGGCCTATCGCCGCATCCTGGCCGCGCTGGAGTTGCCGCACGAGCGCATCGTGCTGCAACTGCCGGTGGTCACGCCCAACCAGCGCTGGCTGCTCAATTACGTGCTGGACAATTACCGTCGCAACGGTTTCCGCCTAGGGGTGACGGCCAATAGTCCGCTGGAAGCGTTGGGCCTGCTGGACAAGGTCAAGCCCGACCTGATCAAGGTCGATGCGCGTGAACTGGCCGACCCCGACAGCGTGGCCTTGCTGTTGCTGCGGGCGGCCGAGCAGGGCGTGCGCATCTTCTTCAAGCGGGTCGAAAACCAGGAAGTGTTCGACAAACTGGCCTGGTACTGTCAGGCACTGGCCCAGTCCACCCTGGCCCAGGGTTATCTGTGGGACGTGCCCGGTGCGCGCCTGCCGGAAATTCTGACCGGCCTAAAGGACGCCGCCTGAGGCATACTCCCTCTTTCCATTTCCTGCCGCGAGTCCAGCATGAGCCTGTCCACCCCCTCGTCCTCGGCCACCCCGGCCCGACTGTCCGACTTTCGCGTGCTGGTGGCGCCGGGTTTGTCCGATAGTGGCCCGGAACATTGGCAATCGCGCTGGCAACGGCTCTATCCCGCCTTCGAACGGGTGCGCCAGGATGACTGGGAAACCCCTGATCTGCCGCGCTGGTCGGCGCGCCTGGATGAAGTGCTGGCGCGCGATGGCCGGCCCACGGTGATCGTGGCGCACAGCTTCGGTTGCCTGACCACGGTGCATCGCACCGCGGCCCTGCAAGCCGCCTCCGGCTCGGCCCATCCCATCGTGGCGGCCTTGCTGGTGGCGCCGGCCGATCCGGTCAAGTTCAGCCTGAGCGCGGCGGTGCGGCACCGCCTGCCTTATCCGGCACTGGTCATCGGCAGCGACAACGACCCCTGGATGAGCGCCGAACGCGCCCGTCACTGGGCCGAGGCCTGGGGCGCGCAGTTCCGTTCCATCGGCGCGCGCGGTCATATCAATTCGGAATCCGGCCTGGGTGACTGGACCGAGGGCCAGCAATGGCTGCTGGGTTTGCTGGAACGCATTGCCTGAGGCTTTTCTCTTCACCATTTCATTTTTCTTGAGCGCATAAAGTCGGTTTTTGGCCGGGCTTTATGCGCTTTTCTTCTAAGGACATGCAAAAAGTTTCGTTCTCTTTATAACTATCGGGTGCGAATATCGCTCACCTATAGTCGCATTTGTAATAAATAAAAAGAGAACGACAATGTCCGCATCCCCTGTTTCCCTAGCTGCGCCCCGCGCCGCGCCGGTCCGTGCCGGCGCGACCGGTCGGCGTGTGCTGCCCGGCTTCCGGTTGTCGCTGGGCTTCACCATTTTCTACCTGGCGCTGATCGTGCTGATCCCGCTGTCGGCGCTGTTTCTCAAGACGTTTACCCTGACCTGGGCCGGCTTCGTCGAGGCCGTGACCTCGCCGCGGGTGATGGCGTCCTATCGCCTGAGCTTTGGCGCCTCGCTGATCGCGGCCTTCCTCAACGTCATCTTCGGCGGCATCGTGGCCTGGGTGCTGGTGCGTTACCGCTTCCCCGGCAAGCGCATCATCGATGCCCTGGTCGATCTGCCGTTTGCCCTGCCCACCGCGGTGGCCGGTATCGCCCTCACCACGCTGTATTCGCAGAATGGCTGGCTGGGCAAGCTGCTGGTGCCGTTCGGCATCAAGGTCGCCTTTACGCCCCTGGGCGTGCTGGTGGCGCTGACCTTCATCGGCTTGCCGTTCGTGGTGCGCACCGTGCAACCGGTGCTGGAAGAGGCCGAGCGCGAACTGGAAGAAGCCGCCGCCAGCCTGGGCGCGAGCCGCTGGCAGACGTTTGTGCGGGTGATCTTCCCCACCATCATGCCGGCATTGCTGACCGGGTTTGCGTTGGCCTTCGCCCGTGCTTCCGGCGAATACGGCTCGGTGGTCTTCATCGCCGGCAACATGCCGATGGTTTCCGAAATCACCCCGTTGTTCATCGTCACCAAGCTGGAGCAATACGACTATGCCGGCGCCACGGCCATTGCCATGGTGATGCTGGTGGTGTCCTTCATCCTGCTGTTGACCATCAACCTGCTGCAAGCCTGGACCCGCAAGCGCGGCCAGTCGGAAAGGACCTGAGATGAGTGCTGCACCCATTTCCGCGGCCCGCCAGACGATTGCCCGTGGCGAACCACCGCTGACGCCCGCCGCCACCACCGAACCATGGTGGATGCGTGCGCTCCTGATCGGCATCGCGCTGGTGTTCCTGACGCTGTTCCTGTTCGTGCCGCTGGTGTCGGTGTTCTACGAAGCGCTGCGCAAGGGCTGGGATGTCTATGTCGCCTCCATCACCGAGGACGATGCCTGGTCGGCCATCAAGCTGACCGTCCTCACCGCCGCCATCGCCGTGCCGTTGAACCTGGTCTTTGGCGTGGCTGCGGCCTGGGCCATTGCCAAGTTCGAGTTCCGTGGCAAGAACCTGCTGCTGACCCTGATCGACCTGCCGTTCTCGGTCTCGCCGGTGATCTCGGGCCTGATCTACGTGCTGCTGTTCGGCCTGCAAGGTTATCTCGGTCCCTGGCTGCGCGAGCATGACATCAAGATCCTGTTTGCCGTGCCGGGCATCGTGCTGGCCACCATCTTCGTGACCTTCCCGTTCGTGGCGCGCGAGCTGATCCCGCTGATGCAGTCGCAGGGCAGCGAGGAAGAAGAAGCCGCGCTGGTGCTGGGCGCGTCCGGCTGGCGCACCTTCTGGCATGTGACGCTCCCCAACATCAAGTGGGGCCTGCTGTATGGCGTGATCCTGTGCAACGCCCGCGCCATGGGCGAGTTTGGCGCGGTGTCGGTGGTCTCTGGCCACATTCGCGGCGAGACCAATACCGTCCCCTTGCAGGTGGAAATCCTCTACAACGAATTCAACATCACCGGCGCCTTTGCCGTGGCTTCGCTGCTGGCCTTCCTGGCCCTGGTCACGCTGGCCATCAAGAGTGTCATCGAATGGCGGCTGCACCAGCAGCACAGCGCCAGCGAGCAAGTCTAAGGAGTGAGTCAGCATGAGCATCGAAGTCCATCACATTCAAAAGCGTTTCGGCAGTTTTACCGCCCTCAACGATGTGTCCTTGAATTTTCCTGCCGGCGAACTGACGGCCTTGCTGGGACCGTCCGGCTGCGGCAAGACCACGCTGTTGCGCATCATCGCCGGACTGGAGTCGCCTGATTCGGGCCAGGTGCTGCTCGATGGCGAAGATGCCTCGGCGCGCCACGTGCGCGAGCGCCAGGTCGGTTTCGTGTTCCAGCACTATGCGTTGTTCAAGCACATGACCGTGTTCGAGAACATCGCCTTCGGCCTGCGCGTGAAGCCGCGCAGCCAGCGTCCTTCCGAAGCGCTCATCCGCGAGAAGGTCAAGACGTTGCGGAACTG
>NZ_BADI01000177.1:0-1842 GCF_000333555.1 Herbaspirillum sp. B65
GCGTCTCTTACTAGTAACTAACGAACTGACCGTGACAGCGCCTCACAAGACCACCGGCTGGTACGGCGGCAGGGCCGCGCTACGCCCAACCATCTGGAATCAGGAGAAAAAACGTGTCCGCCAACAAGAACAAGAGCATCCATCTTCCCCGTCGCCGCTCGCTGGCGCGCCTGTCTGCCATCGCCCTCGGTGCGCTGACCATCGGTCTGGGCTTAAGCCCGGTGCAGGCGCAGGAAACCAAGCTGCTGCGCATCGGCTATCAAAAGGCGGCCAATACCCTGGTGCTGTTGAAAGCCCATGGCGCGCTGGAAAAGCGCCTGCAACCGTTGGGCGTGGAAGTGAAATGGGCCGAGTTCGCGGCCGGTCCGCAATTGCTGGAAGCCTTGAACGTCGGGTCGGTGGACTTCGGCTATGTCGGTGAAGCCCCGCCGGTCTTTGCCCAGGCTGCCGGTGCCGACTTCGTCTACACCGCCTATGAAATCCCGACCCCGGAGGCCGAAGCGCTGCTGGTGCCCAAGAATTCCCCCATCAAGAGCGTGGCCGAACTCAAGGGCAAGAAGGTCGCCTTCAACAAGGGTTCCGACGTGCACTGGCTGGTGGTGGCCTTGCTCAAGAAGGCCGGTCTGCAATACAGCGATATCCAGCCGGTCTACCTGGCGCCGGCCGATGCCCGCGCCGCCTTCGAGCGCGGTGCGGTGGATGCCTGGGCGATCTGGGATCCGTTCCAGGCCGCGGCCGAAAAACAGGTCGGCGCACGCCGCCTGGCCAGTGGTGCGGGCGTGGTCAGCCATCACCAGTTCTTCCTGAGTGCGCGTCCGTTCGCGGCCAAGAACCCGCAGGTGCAAAAGATCCTGCTGGAAGAAATCACCCGCGAAGGTGAATGGGTGCGCACCCACACCGCCGAGGCCGCAGCCCAGCTTTCCCCCATCCAGGGCTTGGATGCAGACATCATCGAAACCGGCCTGAAGCGCTACGCCCACATCTACAAGCCGGTCGATGCGCAAGTGCTGGCCGAGCAGCAAAAGATCGCCGATGCCTTCTACGAGCTCAAGCTGATCCCCAAGCCGCTCAAGGTCAGCGACGCCGTCCTGAAGTAATGTAAATAGTTTAAATAATTTAAAAGATATCCATCGCGTTGTCGAAGTACAGGAGCCAAGCATGAACGTTTTCTGGTTTATCCCCACCCACGGCGACAGCCGCTATCTCGGCACTTCCGAAGGGGCGCGTGCGGTCACGCATGACTACATGAAGCAGGTGGCGGTGGCCGCCGACACGCTGGGCTATGACGGCGTGCTGCTGCCCACCGGCCGTTCCTGCGAAGACGCCTGGGTGGCGGCAGCCAGCCTGATCGATGCCACCCGCCGCCTGAAATTCCTGGTGGCGGTGCGCCCCGGCCTGACCGCACCGACCCTCTCGGCACGCATGGCCGCCACCTTCGACCGCCTCTCCAATGGCCGCCTGTTGATCAACGTGGTCACCGGTGGCGATCCGGTGGAGCAGGAGAGCGATGGCATCTTCGGCAGCCATGATCACCAGCGAGCGTGCGCCCGGTATTTCGATGTTCAGACGACGTGCCAGGTTGCCGGCGGTGGTGTCTTCCTTGGCGCGGGCCAGGTCCTCGGCCAAGGCCGAGTACGCCTGGTCAGGCAGGGCCGACTTGCGGTCCCATTTGGACAGCACGGCCACGGTCTGCGGCAGGGTGGTAGCGACTTCGGGGTTTTCGATGGCGCGCTGCAGGAGGGCCACGATAGGGGCCACGAAGGTCAGCAGCAGGAAGATGGCCAGCGGAGCGATCAGCGCCAGGGCACCCAGGCGTTGCGGGTCTGGCGGCGGCAGTCGCGC
>NZ_BADI01000176.1:0-17649 GCF_000333555.1 Herbaspirillum sp. B65
CGCCAACGCGGCCTACGAGCAACTGTCCAAGAACTCCAAGCAAGCCGTGGAAACGCTGGAAGCCAACCTGGCCAACGCAACCAAACAGTTCACTGCTGCTACCGAAAAGACCGTCGCTTCGACCCGCGCCAAGAAGTAATCTTCACTTCAGGCCGTAAAAACACAACGCCGCCCCGGGTAACCGGAGCGGCGTTGTGTTTTGGGTGATCCAGACTCCGGATCAGCACCTCATGATTGCGCCACGATATCCAGCGCCAAGGCCTCGGCCACGCGGATGCCGTCGATGGCGGCCGACATGATGCCGCCCGCATAACCGGCGCCTTCCCCGGCCGGATACAAACCCTGGGTGTTGAGGCTTTGCAGGGTATGGTCATCGCGCTTGATGCGGATGGGCGAAGAGGTGCGGGTTTCGATGCCGGTCAGCACGGCGTCAGGCATGGAATAGCCACGGATCTGCTTGTCGAAGGCAGGCAGCGCCTCGCGGATGGCATCGATGGCGTACTTGGGCAGGGAAGGATTCAAATCGCCCAGCGTCACGCCGGGCTTGTAGGACGGCTCCACGCTGCCCAGCTGGGTGGAGGGACGATTGGCGATGAAGTCGCCCACCAGTTGTCCGGGTGCATTGTAGTTGCCGCCGCCCAGTTCATAGGCGCGGCTTTCCCACTCGCGCTGGAAGGCGATGCCGGCCAGCGGATGGCCCGGATAGTCGGCCGGCGAGATGCCCACCACGATGCCGCTGTTGGCATTGCGCTCATTGCGCGAATACTGGCTCATGCCGTTGGTGACCACCCGGCCCGGCTCGGAAGTGGCCGCCACCACGGTGCCACCGGGGCACATGCAGAAGCTGTAGACCGAGCGGCCATTGGAGGCATGGTGCACCAGCTTGTAGTCGGCCGCGCCCAGGATGGGATGGCCGGCGCCGGGGCCGAAGCGGCACTTGTCGATCAGCGACTGCGGGTGTTCGGCACGGAAGCCGATGGAGAATGGCTTGGCCTCGATGTAGACGCCACGCTGGTAAAGCATCTCGAAGGTATCGCGGGCGCTGTGGCCGATGGCCAGCACCACGTGATCGGCCTCGATCTGCTCGCCGTTGGCCAGGGTCAGGCCACGGATCTTGCCGTCTTCGATCAGCACATCCTCGACGCGCTGCTCGAAGCGGAATTCACCGCCCAGCTTTTCGATCTTCTCGCGCATCAACTGGATCATCTTGACCAGGCGGAAGGTGCCGATGTGGGGCTTGCTGACATACATGATCTCGGGCGGCGCATCGGCGGCCACGAATTCGGCCAGCACCTTGCGGCCGTAATGCTTGGGGTCCTTGACCTGGCTGTAGAGCTTGCCATCCGAGAAGGTACCGGCGCCGCCCTCGCCGAATTGCACGTTCGATTCCGGTTTCAATTCGCGCTGGCGCCACAGGCCCCAGGTGTCCTTGGTGCGTTCGCGCACGGTCTTGCCGCGTTCCAGGATGAGCGGGTTGAAGCCCATCTCGGCCAGGATCAGCGCCGCGAAGAGGCCGCAGGGGCCGAAGCCGATCACCACCGGGCGTTTCTTCAGCGAGGCCGGAGCCCGGGTGACGTAGTGGTAGGAGGTATCGGGGGTGGGACCGACATTGGTGGTCTTGGCATGACGCGCCAGCACGGTGGCCTCATCCTTCACCTCGACGTCGATGGTGTAGTTGAGGGTGATGGCCGTCTTCTTGCGGCATCGTAGCTGCGGCGAAACAGCGTGAAGGACACCAGTTCATCGGCCGGAATGCCCAGGCGTCGAGATGGCGGCGTTCAGTTCGTCTTCCGTATGTTCACCGGAAGGGTCAGTTCAGAGATGCGCAACATGTGCGGGGACTTTCAACAAGACTGGGGATGCAGGAGGTGGCGCAGGCCACGCTGGCCGGTGGGATCACGGCGCAGGGCTGCGCGAAAGGCGACATTCTACTCCAGCCCGAGCGCGCCTCCCAACCGCAGCGCGGCGCCGGCCAGTTGCGCGGGCGAGACAGCGATGCTGGTCGGGCATGGCAAACAAGTTGCATTTCGCAATCATCTCGCGTTACATTGCTTGCACTTCGCAACCATTACAGGAACGCGCCATGGACTACGATGGCCTGCACTCTCCCCCGCGTGACCAGACCATCGGCCAGTTGCGCGAACTCTCGCGCAAGCTGGTGCGCGAGCTGGGTTTCATGCGCAGCACCTTGGCCGGCAGCGACCTGGCGCCCTCGGCGGTGCACGCCATCATCGAGATCGGGCTGCGGCCCGGGCTGCAGGCGCGTGAGCTGGGCGAACTGCTGTACCTGGACAAGTCCAATACCAGCCGCCAACTGGTCAAGCTGGAAGCGCTGGGGCTGGTGCGCCGCAGCCCGGTACCGGGCGATGGCCGCGCCTTCAGCCTAGCGCTCACCGAGGCCGGGCAGGCGCTGCGCAAGAAGATCGACAAGTTCGCCACCGACCAGGTCTCCGGCGCCTTGCGGCGCATCCTGCCGGAAGACCAGCAGGGCCTGGTGCGCGCCCTGGCGCTGTATTCGGAAGCGCTGTCGCGTGACAATCCCAATGCCGTAGTGCCTCCGGGCAAGGCCGTCGCCACGCCCTTGCGCAGCGGCTACCAGCCCGGCTGCATCGGCGACATCGCCAGCCTGCACGCCCGTTACTATGCCCAGGCCGCCGGCTTCGGCGCGTTCTTCGAGCACAAGGTGGCCAGCGAACTGGGCGCCTTTGCCCAAGCGCTGCCTACCCCCGGCAAGCAACTCTGGACCCACGCAGAACAGGGGCGCACCCTGGCCTCGATCGTCATCGATGGCGACCTGGCCAGCGGCATGGCGCACCTGCGCTGGTTCATCGTCGACGACAGCCTGCGCGGGGCCGGGGTCGGCCGGCGCCTGTTGGAACAGGCCATGGCCTTCCTCGATGCTCACCATTTCGATTGCTATCTGTGGACCTTCCGGGGCCTGGATGCGGCGCGCCACCTGTACCTGTCGGCCGGCTTCGAACTGGCCGAGGAGTCGGCCGGGGAACAATGGGGTAGCCGCGTGGTGGAACAACGTTATACCCGGGCCGCGCGCAGGAAGCCGAAGCATAAGTAGCGACGTGTAGGCGGCAAGTATCGATCTGCCCGGACTTGTTACCAGAACCAGTCCCTCGGCGCTGGTTCGGTGCTTGCGCCGGCCTCGCACGGCACCGCGCTGACACACCTGGAAACACAACATTACAGTCTTAAAGAGGCCGGACTCCTACAGTGGCTCCACAGCGCAAGTTCATCTGCGCTGCATCCACGCCAGACCAACATCGCAGGAGTCCACCATGAAAACCACAACAAGCCGCCTCGCCTTTGCCCTTCTCACCGCCGTTGGCTCGCTCGGCGCCCTCGTCGCCACTGCCCCTGCCGCCCAGGCGCAGGTGGTGGGCGTGGACGTGCGCATCGGCGTGCCACCGCCCGCCCCGCGCTATGAAGTGGTGCCGCCGCCGCGCCACGGCTATGCCTGGGCGCCGGGCTACTGGGCCTGGAACGGCCATCGTCACGTCTGGGTGGTCGGCCATTGGGAGCGGATGCGCCGCCACTACGTGCGCTATGAACCGGCCCACTGGCAGCAAGGCCCGGGCGGCGGCTGGCACTTCATTCCGGGTCGTTGGGTGCGCTGAGCTCAGTCGCCGGCGCGCCCTTGAAGCGCGCCGGATCGAGCGCGGCCACCAGATCACGCGGCAAGGGTAGCGGCTCGCGCTCCAGCATGGCCGCCAGCAACTCGGCCATCAGCGGCGCCCAGATCAGGCCGCGCGAGGCATAGCCCAGCAGACTGTAGAGCCCTTCCTGCTCGGGCAAGGCGCCCACCAGCGGCAGACGGTCGGGCGCAATGCTGCGCTGGCCGACCCGGCCCGGCTGGCTGGCGGTGGCCTCGGGCAAGGTGTAGTGGCTGGCGATCTGCGGCAGCATGTGCTGTAGCCGGGCCAGGTTGTCGGCATGACTGTCGGCGCGCAGGTGTGGATCATCGAACCGGTCGTAGCTGGCGCCCAGCGCAATCTGGCCGGCGTAGGGGCGGGTCAGGTAGCCATCGCCGCACAAGGCATACGGCAAGTCGGGAAAACCTGCGGCCGGCAAGTGCGTGACCTGCCCGCGCACGGCGTTCAAAGGCAGTTCGGCCAATTGCGCCAAGGCGCTGGCCTGGGCGCCGGCGGCGAAGATCACCACGGGCGCCTGGGCGATCACCTCGCCTGCGGCATCGCGTGCCTGCCATTGCCCGGCTGCACGTTGCAGGCGGCTGACCTCACGCCCGAAATGGGTCGCCACCGCACCCTGCTCACGCGCCACCGCCAGCATCCGCCGACACACCGAAGGCGGATGGAGCCAGCCCGCTTCCGGGAAGAAATAGCCGCCGCCCATGGTCGCCATGCCCAGTGCCGCCGCCGTTTCCTCAGCCGACATCCAGCGCGCGTAACGCTCTGGATACTGCCACTGCCGCGCCCCCTGCTCGAAGGACCAGGCTTGCTTGGCATCGCGTCCGAATTGCAGGATGCCGCAACATTCGCCCTGGATGGCCGCCGCCTCCTCCAGCCCGACACCGCCCAAGGCCTGCCAGCGCTGCGCGGCAAACAGGAAGGCGGCGCGCGTGAGGCGGGCCAGCGGGCTATCGTCGCGTGCCAAGGCCGGCATGAACAGGCCACCATGATTGCCGGAGGCGCGGGTGGCCACCTGCGGCCCGGCATCGATGAGCTCGATACGCCAACCGCGCGCGCTCAAGCGCTCGGCGGCTGCGGTGCCGGCCAGGCCGGCGCCGATCACCAGCGCATGGCGGGGATGCTGCGCATCCCGCTGCAAAGGCGTATCCAAAGCCGCCACATGGGTAGCAGGCCGCGCCCAGGCGGGGGCGTAGCGCAAGGCCAGCGCGCCGTCGCGCTCCTGACCCGTGAAGCCGACCTGGCGCATGGCTGCCGCCAGCGGCGCCTGGCCGGCCGCACCGAACACCAGCGCCTGCGCGCCGGTCCAGGCCAGGCGCGCCAGGCGCTTGCAGGCGTGGGCGTGCCAGCCGGGCGCGTCCGGGTCGAAGCGCTTTGCCTCGGCGTGCAGGTAGAACAGGTCGATGGGCGCATCCAGCCGCGCCAGCTCTTCTTCCAGCGCGCCCCAGATCAAGGTCAGCGTGAGGCGGCCCTCATCCAGCAGCAAGCGGTGCGTGCCCGGCAAGGGCAAGGGCCAGGCCGCGCGCAAGGCCTGTGCATAAGTCAAATCCTGATGCAGCGCTTGTGGCGCGGGCGGATGCGGCAGGATGGCCACGTAATGCAGGCGCTGTGCCCCGCCCTGCCCTTGCTCGCGCTGTCGGGCAAAGGCGTGCCAGGTGGCGAAGAAGGTATAACCCAGGCCGAAATGCAGGTCCAGGATGGTGGCGCTGTGCTGCTGGCGCAGGCAGTCGGGTACGGCATCGAGCGCGGGCATGAGGCGATCGGCCTCAGCGTGCCAGGCGGCCAGCAGTTCGGGGCCGGCCAGTTGGAGGGGACGAGCAGGCATCTTGGAAAGCCCTGTGGATAAATCAGACAAGGCCGCCATTCTACGCTGCTGCCCCTCGCCGACCTTGCGCCGTGACAAGCCGTCCCCCTGCCTGGATCGCGCAATAGGACAGCCGATATGAAGAAAAGCCGCAGCGGCAATGCCGTGCGGCCTGATTTGGAGATATAGGGTGAAGTTTTCTACAACATGGCCCGCTCTTCGCGCAGCATCTGCTCGAACTTCTCGGGCGCCACCGGCGGGCTGAACAGGTAACCCTGGATCTCATCGCAACCGTAGTGACGCAGGTAGTCGAGCTGCTCATCGGTCTCCACCCCTTCGGCGATCACGCGCAGCTTCAAGTGGCGCGCCAGCGAGATGATGGAGGCGGTGATGGCGGCATCGTCGGCGTCGATGGTGATGTCGCGCACGAAGGAGCGGTCGATCTTGAGCACGTCGATGGGGAAGCGCTTGAGGTAGGCCAGCGAGGAATAACCGGTGCCGAAGTCATCGATGGACAAGCGTATGCCCAGCTTCTTCAAGCCGGCCAGGATGCCGATGGCGTGCTCGACATCGGTCATCATCAGGCTCTCGGTCAATTCGATCTCCAGCGAGGCCGGGGGCAGGCCGGTATCGGCCAGCACATCGGCAATGGAGGAGACCAGATCCTTCTGCAGGAATTGCCCCACCGAAAGGTTGACCGAGACGCTGATATCTTCATGCCCGGCCAGTTGCCACTGGCGGCATTGGGTGCAGGCCGTGCGCAGCACCCAGGCGCCGATGGGCAGGATCAAGCCGGTTTCTTCGGCCAGGCCGATGAAGCGTGCCGGCGAGACCATGCCCAGTTGCGGATGCAGCCAGCGGATCAGCGCTTCGCAGCCGACCACGCGGCCCGAGGCCAGGTCCACCTTGGGCTGGTAATGCAGCAGGAATTCGCCATGGTCGAGCGCATTGCGCAGGTCGCCTTCGATGCGCAGGCGTTCCAGCGCCTGTTCGTTCATGGCCGGGGTATAGAACTGGAAATTGTTGCGACCGGTCTGCTTGCCGCGATACATGGCGATGTCGGCGTGCTTGATCAGCGTCTCGCCATCGGTGCCATCGTTGGGATAGCAGGCCACGCCGATGCTGCAAGTCATGAAGAGGGTATGGCCGCCCAGCGTCACGGGCGCGGCCACCGCATCCATGATGCGTTGCAGGCTGCGGGTGTCGAGTGTGAGTTCATCCTGTTCGGGCAGGATCATGATGAATTCATCGCCGCCCAGGCGCGCCACCGTATCGGCTTCGCGCACGGCGGCGCGCAGGCGCCCGGCCACGGTACGCAACAGGGTGTCGCCGGCCTTGTGGCCCAGCGTGTCGTTGACGAACTTGAAGCGGTCCAGGTCCACGAACACCACCCACAGGGCCTGCTTCTGGCGCTCGGCCGCTCCGATGGCCTGTTCCAGGTGATGGCGCAGCATATGGCGATTGATCAGGCCGGTGAGGGTGTCGCGGCTGGCCTGGAATTCCAGCTCGGCCTCGTAACGCTTCATGGAGGTGATGTCGTAGAGCGCTGCCACAAAATGAGTGACCGCGCCGTTCTCATCACGCACCGGGGCGATGTAGAAATCGTTCCACAGCTCCGAACCATCCTTGTGGTAGTTGCGCAGGACCACGTTGTACTCGCGCTGTTCGCGCATGGCGATCCACACGGTTTCGAAGCCGTCCGGGTCGCTGTCGCGTCCCTCCAGGAAGCGGATGCTCTTGCCCACCGCCTCGCCGCTGCTGTAGCCGGTGATGCGGGCGAAGGCCGGGTTGACGTATTCGATGGTGTAGTCGGGCTGGCGCGCCGAGAGGATCAGGATGGCATTGGCACTGGCCTCGATGGCCTGGTGGCGCAGGCGCAGGGCGCGCTCGGCCAGGCGGCGGGCCTTGATGTCGTCCGACAGCAGGGCATTGGTGGTGCGCAGCTCGGCGGTCTTTTCTTCCACCAGTTGCTGCACCCGGTGCGAGCGCATCGATAGCGCCCGCATGTAGGCCGCGCCCAGCAGCGAAGCGATCACGCCCACCAGCAGGATCAGCAGCGAGCCATAGTGATCGGCAAAGACCGAGCGCGGCGGGATGCTGATTTCCATGTGCCAGCGCTGGCCGGCGATGTCGAAGCTGGTGACGGTGTTGGAGGGATGGCGGAAGAAGCTGCCCGGCTTGATGATCTGGTCCAGCCACTGGCTCTGCGGCGCCACACTGTCGTGGCGGTACACCAGTTTGTCGGGGGTGGCTTGCGAGCCCACGTAGATGCGCAGGCCAATCTCGTGGTCAGACATCAGACCGGCGCCATCGAGGATCTTCTGCACCAGGCCATCCAGTTCCAGCACGGCGGTGGTGTCGCCCACCAGCAGCGCGCGTCGCGCGGCCAGGTCGGTGGGTTGCACGCCGCCCCGGTAGACCGGCTGGATCACCAGCAGGCCGCGTTCCTCCGGGCCGAATTGCGCCAGCCGGATCGGTGGCGTGGAGGCCGGATAGCCGCTGGCCAGGGCGGCATCAAGCGCCTGCATGATGGCCGCATTGCCCGACACGTCCAGCCCCAGCGCGGCGGCGTTGCCGGCCAGCGGCTCCAGGTAATCCACCACCAGGTAGGACGGTTTTTGTGGTGCGCGTTGCGGCTGGCCGTCCTGCAACGCAGTGATCTCGAAGTCGGGCTTGACGCCCTGGCGCAGCGCTTCGAACACTGGCCGGTCTTCATCGGAGACGAAGCGCTGCACGCTGAAGGCGCGCACATAGGGGTAGCGCTCCAGCAGCGGACGGGTGAAGTTGTCGAACTGTTCGCGCGAGGGATCGCCCACGGTGGCATAGAAATGGTTCACCACCGCCTGCACCTGGACCGCCTCTTCCAGCCCGCGCTGGATGGTGAAGGCGCGCAGGCCGGCCCGGCGCTCGAAGTCCAGGTTTACGGCATCTTCTTCCAGATGGCTGGTGGCGATGAATACCGTCACGGTGGCGCACAGGCCCAGCATCAGCGTGAGCGATGCCGACAACGTTGCCCCCAGCTTGTTGATCACACGCTGCATAAACGAATCGTTATTTATCTGTCTCTAGAACTCTAGGTGAGCCCGATCATAATCTGGACTAAGCCTTGTTATCGGCCGAGATGGATTTATTTTTAATCCATCGGTGCCAAGGCCCTGCCAACCGGCGCGCGCGTATTGCCCAGAGGGAATTTCCGGCCTGTGCTCAGGCCGGTACGACTCAATATGCCGCCGGCTGGCGCTCACGCGCCTCGCGTTCGATGGCCTGAGCCTGCATGAAGGCATCGAAGGAGCGTGCAATGGTGGCACGCTCGATGTCGCGGGTGATGAAGACGATGCGACTGCGACGGTCTTCCGAGGGCCACTCGGGCAGGGTGGCGGTGGGGTGGAAGATGTGCTGCACGCCGTGGATGACGGTGGGCTGGTCGTCCCCCTTGAGGTTGAGGATGCCCTTGATGCGCAGGATGTTGGGGCCCTTGAAGCCCACCAGCAGGCTCAGCCATTCATCGAAGAGCATCGGATCGATGGGTTCGTCGAAGGTAAAGCAGAAGGCGCGGATGTGGTCGTCGTGGCGGTTGACGTCATGGGCGTGGTCATGGTGATCGTGATGCTCGTGATGAGCATGTCCATGGTCGTGATGATCATGATGATCGTGGCCATGATGATGATGCTCATGGGCATGGGCCTGCTGCTCGGCAAAGGCTTCCTCGTTGAGCCAGCGCGCCACATCCGGCATCTTTTCGCCCGGCTTGAAGAGGCCCGCATCGAGCAGCTCTGCCGCGGCGATCTGGCCAAGCTGCGGCTGCAATTGGCGCGCGCCCGGGTTGAGGGTGCGCAACCGCGCCTGCAAGGCGGCCAGGGTGGCGGCGTCGGCCAGGTCGGTCTTGGTCAGCAGCAGGCGGTCAGCCACCGCGGCCTGCTGGATCGCTTCGGGATGATGGTCCAGGGTGGACATGCCATTGACCGCATCGACGGTGACGATCACGCCATCAAGGCGATAACGGGCCGCGATGAAGGAGTCCGTCATCAGGGTATGCAGGATGGGCGTGGGCGAGGCCAGGCCGGTGGTCTCGATGACCACGCGGTCGAACTTGCGCTGGCCGCCTTCGGCAAAGCGCCAGGTGATGTCCTTCAAGGTCTTCTTGAGGTCGCCGCGGATGGTGCAGCACAGGCAGCCGCTGCTCATCTCGACCACGGTGTCTTCCTGGCTGTGCGCCACCAGCAGGTGGTCCAGGCCGATCTCGCCGAACTCGTTGATGATGACCAGCGTGTTCTTCATCTCCGGCTGGGTGATCAGGTGGTTCAACAGCGTGGTCTTGCCACTGCCGAGAAAACCGGTCAACAGCGAAACGGGAATCGGCGCAGCGCCGGCGGGAACGGATGGGTTCATGGTGTCAGGACGGGATGAGAATGAAGGAATGCAGTCGCCATGCTACCCGATGCGTCAAGCGGGCTGCGCCCAGGTGGTCAAAAAAAGACGGACCGCACGGGTCCGTCTGCTGTGCCGGCCGGCTGGCCGGAAATCATTTATCGCATTCCCGCTGGCGCGCACTGCGGGCGCGCGGTGGGCTCACTCATTGTCGTGCGCGTCCAGCGACACCTTCTCCGGCAAGTCATCGGTCTTGGTCAGGCCGGGCAAGAGGTGGCCCAGCTTGCGCGCCTTGGTGCCCAGGTAGCCGATATTGAAGGGATTGTGGTTGGCGATCAGGGCGATGCGCTCGGCCACCGTGATGCCGCTGTCTTCCAGCGCCTTGACCTTGCGCGGGTTGTTGGTCATCAGGCGCAGGCTGGTGATCTTCAGGTGCGCCAGCATGGGCAACACGATGGTATAGCGCCGCATGTCGGCCGGGAAACCCAGGCGTTCGTTGGCTTCCACCGTATCGGCGCCCTGGTCTTGCAGGTGATAGGCGCGGATCTTGTTCAACAGGCCGATGCCACGGCCTTCCTGGCGCAGGTAGAACAGCACGCCGCGGCCTTCCTTGGCGATCTTCTTCAAGGCCGCTTCCAGTTGGGCGCCGCAATCGCAGCGCTGGGAAAACAGCGCATCGCCGGTCAGGCATTCGGAATGCACGCGGCCCAGCACCGGCTCGCCGTTGCCGACCTCGCCCAGGGTCAGGGCCAGGTGTTCCTTGCCGGAAATTTCATCATAGAAGGCGTGCAGCTCGAAGGTGGCCCAGGGCATGGGCAACTTGCAAGAACTGACGAAGACCAGTTTTTCTTCCGGCGCGGCAGCGGCCGGTGCGATCGGTGAGGACATGACAACCTGCTTTCGAATCGAATGCTCAGAACCGCGTATCTTACCTTGGGCACGGGTTTATTTCAGCGCAGTGGGCTGGCCGGTGAAGGCAATTGTCCCATTCGTGCAGGGAAATTGAACAGCTCCGGCCCAGCGGTTCATAATGCCAGCCAGACCGGGACCCACCGGCAACGCGCCTCGCAAGGCGACGTCAGTGCGGCGCCCAGGCCGGTCAACCATAACAAGGAGACAACCGTGCTGTTCGATTACGTCATCGTCGGTGGCGGCTCGGCAGGCGCCACGCTGGCATCGCGCCTGTCGGAAGATCCGCATATCTCGGTCTGCCTGCTGGAAGCGGGCGGCCAGGGCGACAGCCTGCTGGTGCGCACGCCGGCTGCGGTGGTGGCCATGCTGCCCGGTTATGGCAAGCTCAATAACTGGGCCTTGCAGACCACGCCCCAGCCGGGACTGCACGGGCGCCGTGGCTACCAGCCGCGCGGGCGCGCCCTGGGCGGCTCCTCGGCCATCAATGCCATGCTCTACATCCGCGGCCAGCGCCAGGACTACGACGGCTGGGCCGCGGCCGGCTGCCCCGGCTGGGACTGGGACTCGGTGTTGCCCTACTTCAAGCGCGCCGAAAACAACGTGCGCGGCGCCGATGCCTGGCATGGCGCCAGCGGCCCGTTGCATGTGTCCGAACAAAACCGCCCGCGCCCGATCACCCGTGCCTTCATCGAAGCCGCCCAGGCGCGCGGCTATCCGCTGTGCACGGACTTCAACCGGGGCGACAACGAGGGCGTGGGCCTGTATCAGGTCACCCAATTCCACACGCCTGCCCATCGCGGCGAGCGCTGCTCGGCGGCGGCCGCCTACCTGCATCCGGTGCTGGGCCAGCGTCCCAACTTGACGGTGCGGTGCCAGGTGCGGGCGCAACGGCTGTTGTTCGAGGGCAAGCGCGCCGTGGGCGTGGCCTATCGCCAGCAGCAGCAAGATGCCCAGGTGCGGGCAGCGCGTGAAGTCATCGTTGCCGCAGGCGCCTTCGGCTCGCCGCAATTGCTGCAACTCTCGGGCATCGGTCGGCCCGAAGACATCCTTCCGCACGGCATCGCCCTGCAACACGCGCTGCCCGGCGTGGGCCAGAACCTGCAGGATCACCTCGATTTCACCCAGGGCTGGACCACCCGCGACACCGACAATTTCGGTCTGGGCATGGTCGGTGGCTTGCGCCTGTTGGGCCAGTTGCTGCCCTGGAAGCGCCATGGCGAGGGCTTGATCGCCACGCCCTTCGCCGAGGGCGCCGCCTTCCTGAAGACCCGCGCGGAACTGGAACGGCCCGATATCCAGCTGCATTTCTGCATCGCCATCGTCGATGACCATGCAAGAAAGCTGCACGCCGGTTATGGTTTCTCCCTGCACATGTGTATGCTGCGGCCGCATTCACGCGGTCGAGTCGGGCTGCAATCAGCCGATCCCCTGGCCGATCCGTTGATCGACGCGGGCTATCTCTCCGACCCGCGCGACCTGCCGACCATGATCGCCGGCGCCCGTATCGCGCGCCAGATCGTGATGACCGAACCGCTGCGCCGCTACTGCCGGCGCGAACTCTTCGGCGGTCACGACGACATGGACGATGCACAATGGGAAGCCATGATCCGCCGCCGCGCCGATACCATCTATCATCCGGTCGGTACCTGCCGCATGGGCGAGGATCAGATGGCGGTGGTCGATGCGCAACTGCGGGTACATGGGCTGCACGGCTTGCGGGTGGTGGATGCCTCGGTCATGCCCACGCTGGTCAGCGGCAACACCAATGCCCCCACCATCATGATCGCCGAGAAGGCCGCCGAGATGATCCGCGCCAGCCAGCAGCAGGCGCAGGCGGCCTCACAGGCGGCCTAATATGCGGCCCCGGATACGCTTGGACCACAATGCAAGGATGCATCAATGACTGACACGAGCGTTGCACAACTGCAGCAGCTCCTGAACCGGCAACGCCAGGTCTTCTCCGCCGACAGCGATCCCTCGCACGCGCTGCGCATGGACCGGCTGGCGCGCTGGACTGGCGGGACGCTGTTGCATCCGCCTTATGGGAAAACCTTCGAGTGGGTGTTGGGGCTGATCAGGCGATTGCGCTGATGCGCGTCATCCTGATGCCGGCAGCAGATCCAGATACAAGCGCAGCGCGCGCAGCACGCTCTCGGCGACCAAGGCGGTGATGGCGTCATGGTTTGCGTTCAGGCAAGCCTCATCGAGCGCATCGTAATACGCCAGCCGATCTTCCTTGTGGATCACCGCCGGCGGGTAGCCCGACTTCATCAACTCCAGGTTCAGCAACAGGCGGCCGGTACGGCCATTGCCATCGACGAAGGGATGGATCTTCACGAAGCGGGTATGCAACTGCGCCGCACGCGCGACCGGATGCAGCGTGTCGGCCTGCTGGTACCAGTCCAGCAAGTGGCGCATTTCATCGTTGAGGTGCAGGAAATCGGGCGGCGTGCTACTGGCGCCGGCAATGACGACATTCTCACGGCGGTAGCGGCCGGCTTGCTCGGCATCGACGCCCTTCAACACCCGACTGTGGAGGTCCTTGATGTGCCGCTCGCTCAGGGGCTCCTGGTCGGCAACGATCTGTTCCACCAGCAGGATGGCATCACGGTGATTGATGGCTTCGAAGTGCTCACGCAGCGACTTGCCGCCGACGGTGATGCCTTCCAGCACCACCTTGGTCTCGCGCAGGGTCAGCGTATTGCCGCCTAACGCGTTTGAGTGGTGAATCCATTCCAAGGTCAGCTTGGCGCCAACCGTCGCGGCGGTATATCGCGGGAACGGACTAGCGTCAGTCAGCGTCGCTTTAGATACATCAATTTTTAGTAGTAGATCCAAATCCAAATGTTTCGCCATTTGATGATTTACTCTTTCAGCGCACCGAAAAACGCGTATAGCAATATTTGCCGTGTTTCCCCCTCTATCGAGGGCAACAGAAAAATAAAACTTCAGGTAGGTCAGCGCCTCTGCAAGACAGAAAGACTAGTTCGCGCATAATCGATATAAACTTGAATCTACCCGATTAGCTAGCCGTAAGAAATCTAAGCTGCTCAATCTGGGCTGAACTTAAAACAACCACAAACTAAATCTGTTCCCAGCGGGGAGAATAGAGATGAGCTTTATCGACAACAAACCCAGATGGCGCTTTTTTTCTCTAAGAGAATTTTTACTGCGTGTACACACTGATCTCTTACAAATTGAAAGGGCGGTCGATCCAACTAGTATCTATAGCGCTGATCAGCTATCAGCTATCGAAAAAATGGTTTTGATACTTGAGGACCGGCGCTTCTTTAAACACGGTGGAGTAGATCTAAAGTCCGTGTGTCGCGAATCGTTCAAAGCGTGCTTAGGAAGGCGCCACGGCGGCGCTAGCACAATAGACATGCAGTTCGTAAGGACCGTAACTGGTTACCGCGAGCGAACTATTAAAAGAAAAATTTATGAAATTTTTCTCGCCAGCCTTATACAGATCAGATATAGCAAAATAGTTATTCTGCGCTCGTATTTGCAATGTGCTTTTCTTGGCTCTCATTTACGAGGCGTCCACGCGGCCTCCTTGAAGATCTTCAATAAACCATCAATGGATTTGAGTCTTCAAGAGGCCGCTACCATTGCAGCGATGCTCGTATATCCTCGCCCCATGAAGCCGACCGATGAGTGGAATTTAAGAGTTCAACGTCGAGCGGATTATGGTCAGCGAGTTTATATTTCGACTAAACAGAGCCTTGAAAAGAAACCAAGTAGAAAACCTGTTTAGATTTGCCTGGGTAAAATGTATTACTTCACCCTCGTATAAGACTTTTCTTCGATCGAGCGCGAAGTTTAATAAATGCTTATTAAAATTTGTAGCACTTGCTTGAAGGTGGTTCGTGGAAGCAAGCGCTAAGTGCGCCTCTTGAGCGAGCCCCTCATTACCTTCTAATCGTTTTTTTAGTAATGCAGAAATTGCGCGAGACAATTTGGTCATCGGAACATGGATACGTCGCTCCAATCTATTCGCCTCGCTTTCCCCCATTAGAAGGGAAAGCCGGACATAAAACGACGTAAGACGAATGTTCCAGCGCTTGATGATATCGTCATAATCCTCAACCTTAGATTCGAATTTCTCGTCAGGATCATTGGCAACAGATAAGAGCACTCTCTGACTGAGATATATCCGTTCACCGAGAAGCTGAGCTATCTCGTCTATTAGCTCTTTCAGCGCAGCATATTCTTTTTCGTTGCCATTGAAACGCTGTTGCGAGATCCAATTTCGGTTCTGCCAATGTTGCAGTAGACGATTACCAATTACTCCGCTGAGAATAAATCCAGCTACCACTGGTATTAACGAAGTAAGCATAGCCTTATCGTACCTCTTAGATATTTGAGCAAGACTTGTTGCCTGCACAAAGCTAAGCACGCCGTTGAATATAAATGGCGTGCTTGTTCTTCGATAATCAGACCAGCCCGTGCGCCTGCTGGTCCGCATGGTAGCTGGAACGCACCATGGCACCGACAGCAGCGTGCACGAAGCCCATCTTGTAGGCTTCTTCCTCGTACATCTTGAAGGTGTCCGGGTGCACGTAGCGGCGCACTGGCAAGTGGTCGCCGCTGGGCATGAGGTATTGGCCGATGGTCAGCATATCCACGTTGTGGGCGCGCATGTCGCGCATGACCTGCAACACTTCTTCATCGGTCTCGCCCAGCCCCACCATGATGCCGGACTTGGTCGGCACCTCCGGGTGCAGGTCCTTGAAGCGCTTCAACAGGCTCAGCGAGTATTCGTAATCCGAACCCGGACGGGCTTCCTTGTACAGGCGCGGTGCGGTTTCCAGGTTGTGGTTCATCACGTCCGGCGGGGCCATCTTGAGGATTTCCAGGGCGCGGTCCATGCGGCCGCGGAAGTCCGGGGTCAGGATCTCGATGCGGGTCTCGGGCGACAGTTCGCGCACGCGCTGGATGCAGGCGGCGAAGTGGGCAGCGCCACCATCGCGCAGGTCGTCCCGGTCGACGCTGGTGATGACCACGTAGGACAGACGCAGCTGGGCGATGGTCTTGGCCAGGTTTTCCGGCTCGTTGGGGTCCAGCGGATCGGGGCGGCCGTGGCCGACGTCGCAGAAGGGGCAACGGCGGGTGCACTTGTCACCCATGATCATGAAGGTCGCGGTGCCCTTGCCGAAGCATTCGCCGATGTTGGGGCAGGAGGCTTCCTCACAGACCGTCACCAGGTTGTTGGCGCGCAGGATGTCCTTGATCTCGTAGAAGCGGGTGGTGGGCGAACCGGCCTTGACGCGAATCCAGTCCGGCTTCTTCAGCTTTTCGGCGGCCTCCAAAACAACAGAACATGCGGGAACGGATATGCTGAAGAAGATCATCAAATCGGTCGCCGCCGCCCTGGTGCTGGCGCAAGCCGCGCACGTGGCGCAGGCGGCCGATATTTCGCTGCTCAACGTCTCTTACGACCCCACGCGCGAACTCTACGCCGACTACAACAAGGCCTTTGCCAAGTACTGGAAGGACAAGGCCGGCGACACCGTCACCATCAAGGCCTCGCACGGCGGCTCCGGCAAGCAGGGCCGCTCGGTGATCGACGGCATCGATGCCGACGTGGTGACCCTGGCCCTGGCCTACGACATCGATGAAATCTCGGAAAAGGCCAAGCTCTTGCCGGCCGACTGGCAAAAGCGCCTGCCGCATAACAGCTCGCCCTATACCTCCACCATCGTGTTCCTGGTGCGCAAGGGCAATCCCAAGGGCATCAAGGACTGGGGCGACCTGATCAAGCCGGGGATCTCCGTCATCACCCCCAACCCCAAGACCTCGGGCGGCGCCCGCTGGAACTACCTGGCGGCCTGGGCCTATGCCAAGCAGAAGGGCGGTAGCGACGACGCTGCCCGCGACTATATCGCCAAGCTCTTCAAGAACGTGCCGGTGCTGGATTCCGGCGCCCGTGGCGCCACCATCACCTTCGTCGAGCGTGGCATCGGCGACGTGTTGCTGGCCTGGGAAAACGAAGCCCTGATTTCACTCAAGGAATGGGGCCCGGACAAGTTCGACATCGTCGTGCCCTCCATTTCTATCCTGACCGAACCCCCGGTGGCGGTGGTGGACAAGGTGGTCGACCGGCGCGGCACCCGCAAGGTGGCCGAGGAATACCTGAAGTACCTGTACACCGAGCAGGGTCAGGAAATCATCGCCAAGAACTACTACCGTCCCATCGACCCCAAGATCGCCGCCAAGTACGCATCGCAATTCCCCAGGCTGAACCTGGTGACCATCGACAAGGATTTCGGCGGCTGGCAGAAGGCCCAGAAGACCCACTTCGCCGATGGCGGCACCTTCGACCAGCTCTATACCCCCAACAAGAAGTGAGTTGAACCCGCAAGAGGAACCGGCCTGGCCGGTTCCATCCACCCCCCCCCAGCACAAGCAAACGACATGACCATCCTGTTATTGGCCGGCAGCCCCTCGGCACCTTCCCGTTCCACCCGTCTGTTGCACCACGTCGGCGACAAGCTGGCCCAGCTCGGACACCGTTATGCGCGCCTGGATGTGCGCGACCTGCCGGGCCAGGCGATCCTGCGCGCCGACTGGAACGACGCCGACATCAAGGCCGCGCTGGCCACCGTCGAAGAAGCGTCTGCCGTGGTGGTGGCCACGCCGGTCTACAAGGCAGCCTATAGCGGCATCCTGAAAGCCTTCCTGGACCTGCTGCCGCAGTTCGGCCTGACCAACAAGCTGGTGCTGCCGCTGGCCACCGGTGGCAGCCAGTCGCACATGCTGGCGCTGGATTACGCGCTGCGCCCGGTCTTGTCCTCGCTCAACCCCAAGCACGTGCTGCCCAGCATCTACGCTACCGAGGCGCAAGTGACCTGGAGTGAAGAAAAAGTCTGGGTGCTGATGCCCCCATCNAACCCCGCGTCAATG
>NZ_BADI01000175.1:0-8112 GCF_000333555.1 Herbaspirillum sp. B65
CGACGTCCGATGAGGATGAATTCGGTCAGATAGAGCACAGTCACCTGGGCTTGCGTCAGACCGAAACAGCGCAGCATGGCGCAGGCATCCAGGTGGCGCAGCATGAAGCGACGGGCCGCCATGGCCACCGCCAGCGCGGCCAGCATGGCCGACAGCAGGCCCACCAGCGACAGGAATTGTTCGGCGCGATCCAGCGTGGCGCGCATTTCGGGGCGGCCGTTTTCCAGCGACTCCAGGCGCACGCCGCGCAGTTGCTCGGCCTCGATCTGGCGTTCGATCTGTTGCTGGTAGCGCTGCACCGCCTCGGCGGGGCCGGCGATGAGCAGCCGATAGGTCACGCGCGAACCCACCTGGACCAGGTGCGTGGCGGCCAGGTCGGCCTCGCCCAGCATCACACGCGGGGCGAAGTTGACGAAGGCGCTGCCGCGATCGGGCTCGACCGAGATCAGGGCGGCGATCTTGACGGGCAGGTCACCCAGCTTGAGGGTATCGCCCACCTTCACATCCAGTTGCGCCAGGATCTGCGGATCGACCCATACCGTACCCGGCTGCGGGATACCCTCGGCGGGCCGGTCGCGGCCATCGGCGGCGCGCAGCGTGAGCTGGCCGCGCAGCGGATAGCCGGCTGTGACCGCCTTGATGGACGCCAGTACCGAACGCGCCGCATCGCCCTCGCCGGCCTGAGCCATGCTGGGGAAGACCTGGGTCTGGGCCTGCAGCAACCCGGCCTGGGCGGCTTGTTGCAACCAGGTCGGCGGCAGCGGCTGGTCGGCCGCGATCAATAGATCGGCGCCCAGCAACTGGTGCGCATCACGCGTCATGCCGGCGCGCATCCGATCCACGAAGAAACCGACCGATGACAAGGCCGCCACCGCCACGACCAGGGCGATCAGGAGGAAGCGTAATTCACCGGTACGCCAGTCGCGCAGGGTCATGCGCAATGCTTGTTGGAACATGCAGGAGCCAGAGAGGAAGAAAAAGGAAAAGAATGCAGGACGCTGGATGTCAGCGCAGCCACAGCGCCGCCACGCCCAGGGCCAGCAGCACGCAGCCGGCAGTAAGCAGTTGCAGCCGGCGCCGCATCCGGTCCATGGTGGCCACCAGTTGCGCATTCTGCTCGGCCAGGGTGTTGATCAACTGGGTCGCGTCCAGTTGTTCGGCCTCCAGTTGGGCCAGGCGCTGCCCCAGTTGATCGACATCGCTGCCCACCGGCTTGACCTGCTGCGCATCGACGGCCGTCTTGGCCTTGCGCGTGCGCGACCACAGCTCGCGCGCGCCCTTGACGATGCCGGGCGTGGCCTGGACCACGTCGCCCCAGGGAATCAATTTGATCGCGGATAACCAGCTCAATCCCATCTGCACTACTCCTTGTCGACGATGTGGGGGGAGGACGATGGATACGGCTTGTTGCAATTTCGTTTCAAGCCCGTGAGAACCGCACTCCTCTGTCTTCTTCTAAGACAGGCAAAATGTGATTTTATCCCGACCCGTTGCAAACCGCGGTATCGAGCCTGCTTACTGCCGGGCAACAAGCTGTTGTAACGGGTGTTCAGACTAGATGGAGTTCGACCATGAAAGCCCCCCTGCGCTCCTTGCACCTGCTGGCAGCCGCCCTGCTGCTATGTGCCGGCAGTGCCTTTGCCGCCGATTGCACCAAGGCCGCGACCCAGGCCGAGATGAATGCCTGCGCCTCGGAGACACTGACCCAGAACGATGCCGATCTCAATGCCACCTACATGGCCTATCGCGACAAACTCAACAAGGCACAGCAGAACCAGTTGCGCGAGGTGCAACTGGCCTGGCTGAAATACCGCGACCTGTCCTGTCGCTTCCAGAGTTCGGCCAGCGCCAGGGGATCAGCAGGCGAGCTGGCGCGCCAGACCTGCCTGGCCGACAAGACCCGTCAGCGCGCCGACGAACTCAAGGCACTGGCCGGTTGCCAGGAGGGCGATCTGAACTGCGTGCGCTAGGCAGTCACAAACTTTCATGCTGTAATGCTCCCGTCTGAATAAACAGGCAAACCATTCCACACTGCCCCAGGGAGTCTTCCATGAAAAAACTGATCTTCGCCATGACCACTTTCGCACTGGCCGCCCCGCTGCTGCTCAGTTCTCCTGCCATGGCGCAGAATGCGCAGCAGGACAAGATGAAGCAATGCAACGCCGACGCGGCCGGCAAGAAGGGCGATGAGCGCAAGGCCTTCATGTCCTCCTGCCTGAAGAAGGAACAACCCAAGCCGGCCACCCAGCAAGACAAGATGAAGCAATGTAATGCCGACGCCGCTGGCAAGAAGGGCGACGAACGCAAGGCCTTCATGTCTTCCTGCCTGAAGAAGAAGTAATTCTGTTCTTCTGGCCACCTCACCCGGTGGCCCATGAAAAAACCCGCAAGTCGCCTTGCGGGTTTTTTATTGCCGGATTGCCTGAGTGCCTGAGGCAGTGAAACGATCTCAATGCTGGGTGCGCTTGACGAAGAACAGCCCGGCTCCCACCAGCATGAGCACGCCGCCGAAGAAGCGGTTTTGCGCCTTGATCGCCTTCTGGCTGCGGAAGAAACGTTGCAGGCGACTGGCTGCGAAGGCATAGCCGTGCATCACCACCACATCCACCGCCACCATGGTCAGCCCCAGCACCAGCAGTTGCAGCCCCAAGGGGCGTTCGTGGTCGATGAACTGCGGCAGCACCGCCACCATGAAGACGATGCCCTTGGGATTGGTGGCATTGGTCAAAAAGCCGGTGATGCAGCGCTGCCACCAAGCCTGGCCGCGCTGGGCGCGGGCCACGGCATTGGCGGCGTCGATGGCTTCGCCTTCCTGCTCGGTCGGCACCGGGGCGCGCCATTGCGAGAAGCCAAGATAGATCAGGTACAGGGCGCCGGCGATCTTGACGGCGTTGAAGGCGGGCTCGGAGGCCACCAGCAGCGAGCCCACACCGGCTCCGGCAATGACCAGGACCAACACCAGCGCGACTTCCAGGCCGAGGATGGTGGCGCTGGTGCGGCGCACGCCGTAATTGAGGCCGTGGCTCATGGAGAGCACGGCGCCCGAACCGGGCGAGATCGCGATGAGGCAAGCAGCGAAGAAGAAGGTGATCCAGGTTTGATAGGCCATGAGGGACTCGATCGAAGGGCGGGGGCGCACTGTGGAATGTGGAGTTGACCATTATAAGCAAAGCAGCAACGAATGCTTACAAATACATGATGAATTGAAACACTTTGACGTCGTCTTTCACGTCGACGGCTCGTTATAGGAAGCAAGGCGCAACGAAACGATGAAGCGATTACGCAAAATCAAGCGCCTAGCGTAACAACCACTTTCTAAAGGAAATTGCCATGAAAACCAAATCCGTCATCGTCGCTTCCCTGCTGACCGCACTGGCCCTGCCGGTGTTCGCGCAGACCGGCGGCACCGCTGCCCCGGCCGCCGCTACGGCAGCAGCCCCGGCCAAGGCGGAAGCCGGCAAGACCGAAACCACGCACAAGGCCAAGGCCAGCCATCATCACGCCAAGCACAAGAAGGCTGAAAAGAAGGAAGCTGCTGGCAGCGAAGCCAAGCCAGCCGCCGACAGCGCCGCCAAGACCAAGTAAGTAAGCAAGTAAGTAAGCAAGACTGCAAGCAGCACATCTGAGTTCACACCGTACTACTCAACGCATACCAGACATCTGTCTCTGAAAGGACATCATCATGAAGACCAAGACCATCATCGTTGCCTCCCTGCTGTCGGCCCTGACCCTGCCCGTGTTCGCCCAGACCGGCAGCACCGCTGCCCCGGCTGCCGCCCCGGCCACCACCACTGCAGCCCCGGCCAAGGCGGAAGCCGCCAAGACCGAGACCGCTCCGAAGGCCAAGGCTGAACACCACGCCAAGCACAAGAAGTCGGAAAAGAAGGCAGAGAAAAAGGAAGAAAAGAAGGAAGAAAAGAAGGAAGAAGGCAAGACCGAAGGCAAGGTCGAAAAGAAAGCTGAAAAGAAGGTAGAAAAGAAGACGGAAAAGAAGGAAGCTGCCGGCACCGAAACCAAGCCGGCTGCTGACGGCGCCGCCAAGTAAGCGGTCCGCAAGGAGCATCACCCCGGGCCCTTGAGACCCGGCCATGTCAGGGATGACAGGGATATCGCCCCCGCACCATCAGGTTCGGGGGCGTTATTTTTTATATCGTTTTATATTTTTAAAATGCGCTAAATTATTTTTATTTTCCCGCTTCAATCAGGCTGCCAGCGCAAGGCAATGCGCTCACCCGACGTGACCAGATGGGCGCAATCCATGCCGATGCCGGCGGCAAACAGCAGGGTCTCGCCGGCCCACACCAGCGGCAGGAAAGGCCGCTCCCAGGCCGGCACGTCGGCACTCTGGTATTGCTGCTTGAGGCTGCGCGCCGGGCGATTCACACCCAGCTTGATGCGCTCGCCACCACTGCGCCCGCACACCAGCAGCGCCTGCGCGCGCAGCCAGGCGGCGTCCAGGCCGGGCCGCCCCTCGTCGGGGGCGATGGGATCGAAATGCAAGGTGCCGTAGAACGCCGCCACCCGCACCTGTGCCTGCCCTTCCCAGCGCAGGGACAAGGATGCGCCCTCATCGGGCGCGATGCGGCGCGGCGCCAGGAAGACCCGCTCGCGGTAGCGATGCACCTCGCCATCTGGATGCGACACGCACAATTGCGCCTCGACGTCGGCCTGCAGCAACTGGCTGCGCATTTCCTGCATCCAGGCCGCCGAAGGCATCCGCATCCCGCGCAGCGCAAACCAGTGGCGCATCAGGTTCAGGAACCGTTGTTCACTCAAGCCCCGTAACGCCGGCATGAGCAGGTGATCGTCCTGACGGCATTGCGCCAGATCCTGTTGGGCCACTTCGCGCAGCAGCTCCTGCGCACCTTGCGCATGTCCGGCCGCACGCGCCAGGCGCTGCTGGTAGCCGGGAAAGACCTGGCCCAGCGTGGGCATGACCTGATGGCGCAAGGCGTTGCGGGTGTAGCGCGGATCCTGGTTGGATTCGTCCTCGATCCACACCAGCGCAAGCGCGCGCGCCACTGCTTCCAGTTGCGCCCGGGTCACCCCCAGGAAGGGCCGCGCCACCAGGGTGTGGGCGTCACCCAGCAAGCCAGGGGCGGTATTGCAATGATCCATGCCCGACATCCCGGCCAGACCGCTGCCACGCAGCAGTTGCAACAACACCGTCTCGGCCTGGTCATCCAGGTGATGTGCGGTCAGCAGCAAGGGCGCGCCATGCTGGCGACACAGTCGTCCCAGCGCGGCATAGCGGGCCAGGCGCGCCGCTTCTTCGATGCCAGTGTCGGCCACCCGCGCCAGCTGCACCCGTTCGGCGGCACATGGCAGGCCGCGCTGCGCGCAAAACGCCTGTGCATGGGCCCACCAGGCATCGGCATTGGCCGACAAGCCGTGGTGCACATGCAGCGCCACCACCTGCCCGCCACTGTCCTGGGCCCACTGTGCGGCCACCTGCAACAGTACGGTGGAATCGAGCCCGCCGCTGTAGGCCACGGCCAGCGTATCGCGCTCGACATCGAAGCCGGTGGCCGCGAGCGTGGCCTGCAGTGCCTGCATCAGGCTGGCCAGGGACTTGTCGGGGGAAGAGGAAGGATGATCGGACATGGAAGAAAATCGGGGCCGGAAAGACAAACGCCAGCGAAGCAATCGCTGGCGCCTGGATCGAGGAAGAATGAAACCGAGGGATTATTCCGCCGAATTCAATTCCTTGAACTTGCCGTAAGCCATCAGCTTTTCGTGACGTGCGGCCAGCAGATCCTTGGTCTTCATGCCCTGGAACTGGCGCAGCGAATCCGACAGCGCGCGCTTGAGCAGGCTGGCCATCTGCTTGGGATCGCGATGGGCGCCGCCCAGCGGTTCGTTGACGATCTTGTCGATCAGGCCAATGGCCTTCAGGCGGTGCGCCGTCAGGCCCAGTGCTTCGGCGGCGTCAGCGGCACGGTCGGCGGTCTTCCACAGGATGGAAGCGCAGCCTTCCGGCGAGATCACCGAGTAGGTCGCATATTGCAGCATCAGCACCGAGTCGCCCACGGCGATGGCCAGCGCGCCGCCGGAACCGCCTTCACCGATGATGGTGGCGATCAGTGGCACCTTCAGTTCGGCCATCACGTACAGGTTGTGACCGATGGCTTCGGATTGACCGCGCTCTTCGGCATCGATGCCGGGGAAGGCACCGGGGGTGTCCACGAAGGTAAAGATGGGCAAGCCGAACTTTTCGGCCACTTTCATCAGGCGCATGGCCTTGCGATAGCCTTCCGGCTTGGGCATCCCGAAGTTGCGCATGGCGCGTTCCTTGGTGTCGCGCCCCTTCTGGTGGCCGATCACCATGCAGGCTTGGCCATTGAAGCGGGCCAGACCGCCGACGATGGACTGGTCGTCGGCAAAGGTGCGGTCGCCGTGCAGTTCGTGGAAGTCGGTGAAGATTTCGCGCACGTAGTCCATGGTGTAGGGACGTTGCGGATGGCGCGCAATCTGCGAGACCTGCCAGGGCGTCAGCTTGGCGTAGATGTCCTTGGTCAGTTGCTGGCTCTTCTTGACCAGGCGTTCGATCTCTTCGGAGATGTCGACGGCCGAGTCGTCCTGTACAAAACGCAACTCTTCGATCTTGGCATCCAGCTCGGCGATGGCCTGCTCGAAGCCCAGAAAAGTCGTTGTCGATTACTCATTGTGGTCCTTTTTCAACAAGTCCGATCATGCGACGAGAATCGGAGAAAATGCCGGCCCAGTGCGGGTTGCGGCTCGATGATCCCGGATGCATCGGTTTGCCTTCAAAATCTTGCGAGGACGGGAGTATACACCAGCAGTGCCTGCGCCCTCCTCCCCTTGGATCAATAATCGGAGGGCAGCGGGTCCAGGCTGCGCCACAGGTACCAGGTGGCCACGGTGCGCCACGGTTCCCAGTTCGCGGCGACTTCACGCGCATCGCTGCGCGAGACGGGCTCCCCCGAGAAGTAGCTGATGCTGATGCCCTTGAGCAATCCCAGGTCATCCAGCGGCAGTACGTTCGGACGCAGCAGATTAAATATCAAAAACATCTCGGCTGTCCAGCGGCCAATCCCACGGATCTGGATCATCTCGGCAATGACGGCTTCGTCTTCCATCTCCGCCCATTTGTCGGGATGTACCGTCTTGGCCTTGAAGTGGGCGGCCAGGTCGAGGATGTATTCGGCCTTGCGCTTGGACAAGCCGCAGGCGGCCAGCCCTTCGGGGCCGGTACGGATCACCTGGCCCGGGGTGCAGCGCGGACAGGCTTGCAGGAAGCGCTGCCAGACCGCATTGGCGGCCTTGGTCGAGATCTGCTGGCCGATCACCGAGCGCGCCAGCGTGGTGAAGGCATCGCCACGCACCGTCAATTGCAAGTCCCCGAACTGCGGGATGATCTTGCGCATGATGCGGTCGCGCTTCATCAGCTCGGCCTTGGCGTCTTCCCAGTAGGCCGGCACGATCAGGCTGGGATCGGCGTCACTGGCTTTTCGGTTGGTATTCAAGTCAAGCTCTCCGCCATTCGGTCAGGCCGCCCGGTTTGTCTTCCAGAACGATGCCGGCAGCAGTCAGCTCGGCGCGGATGCGGTCGGCTGCGGCGAAGTCCTTGCCGGCCTTGGCCGCCTTGCGCGCGGCAATCAGCGCTTCGATCTCGGCTTCGCCCAGACCGTCCGCGGCGCCCACGCCGCCCTTGAGGTAGTCGTCCGGTGCGCGCTGCAACAGGCCCAGGATGCCGGCCAACGCTTTCAACTGACGCGCCTGCACCGGCGAACGGCTGCGATTGACTTCATTGACCAGCTCGAAGAGCACCGCCATCGCCACCGGCGTGTTGAAGTCGTCGTTCAAGGCCTCTGTGAACTTTTGTGCATGAGCCTCATCGACCAGCAAGCCGCCCGCTTCCGGCGGCACGTCCTTCAAGGCCGTATACAGGCGGGTGAGCGCCTGGCGAGCATCATCCAGATGGGCATCGGAATAATTGAGCGGGCTGCGGTAATGCGCGCGCAATATGAAGAAACGCAACACCTCCGGGTCATACTTTTTGAGCACGTCGCGGATGGTGAAGAAATTGCCCAGGGACTTGGACATCTTTTCATTGTCGATGCGCACGAAGCCGTTGTGCATCCATAATGA
>NZ_BADI01000174.1:0-2289 GCF_000333555.1 Herbaspirillum sp. B65
CAGTTGCTGGGCAAAGCCGTCGATCTGCTGTTCTGCAAGGTGGCCACGCTGGACATCTGCGTGGCCAGGGTCTGCTGCAACTGGCGAAAGTTGGCGCCCAGTTCCTGGCGCGTGCCCTGGGCACTGACCTGGACCTGGCTGCGCAACTCGCGCTCGATGCGCTCGCCGGTGTCCTGCTGGTGGCGCTGCAATTCCTGCTTGAGCTGCAGCAGCGCCTCTTCCATCTCGCCACCATCTTCATGGCGCTGGCCCGAGCGCAGCAGGATCAGCAGTTGCAATACGAGGCCGACCACGATCAGGCCGGCCAGGATCATTTCGAAACTCGTCATCGCTGGCCCTTACTCCGGCTTGTTGCGCATCCAGTCGGCGGTCTGATAGAGCGCCGCCAGCAGGCGTTTCATCAAGTCTTCGGGCAAGCCCACATCCTGCATGGCCCAGGTCATGCAGCGCAGCCACTGGTCGCGCTCGGAGATGCCGATGGGGAAAGGCAGATGGCGCGCACGCAGACGCGGATGACCGAATTTTTCCATGTACAGGCTGGGCCCGCCGGTCCAGCCGGAGAGGAACATGTAGGTCTTTTCCCGCGAAGCCTCCAGCGAGGGCGGGTGCAGTGCGCGGATGCCGGCAAATTCCGGCTCCAGATCCATCAGGTCGTAGAAACGATCGACCATCTCGCGCAGCTTCTCAGCGCCGCCGATGAGTTCGAACGTGGTCGGTTGGTTGGGGTCTTCGATTTGCATAAGACCGCCATGATACCGCAGCCAGACTGCCGTGTCGGCGCAGTCCGGCGGCCCTCGCCGGCTTTCTTGATCTGCTTCGGATCAGGCTTCGCGCAGGGTCTGCAAGGGCGGACGCCGCAGCACGTGGCGCAGTCCGGCCCAGCCGCCCAGCGCCGAACAAGCCGCGCCCAGTCCCATGCCGGCCACCCACACCAGCGGGCTGAAACTCCAGTCGAAATTGAACACGTAATGCGCCAGCGCCCAGCCGATGGCGGCCGCCCCACTGGCCGCCAGCAGGCCGGCCAGCGACCCCACCAGCAACACCTCGATGCGCTGGGCGGAGGACAGCTCCTGGCGGGTCGCCCCGAGGGCGCGCAACAGGCCGGCCTCGCGCACACGTTCATCCTGCGACCCTGCCAGTGCAGCGTACAGTACCAGTACACCTGAACACAAAGTGAACAGGAACAGGAACTCGACAGCAGCAATCACTTGACCGACCACTTCCTGAATCTGTCTCAGTACACTTCCTATGTCCACCACGGTCAGATTGGGGAAGTCACGCGTGAGGGTATTGCCCAGCGCTTCCTGTGCGGGAGTCAGGTGCACCGCCGTGATCCAGCTTTGCGGCGTATCGCGCATCAGGGTCGGGTTCAGGATCACGAAGAAATTGACCCGCAGCGAACCCCACTCCAGCTTGCGCAGGCTGGTCACGGGCGCCTCGACCAGTTGCCCGGCGATGTCGAATTGCAGGCGATCGCCCAGCTTGATGCCCAGGGTCTGGGCCAGCCCCCGTTCCACCGAGGCTTCCGGCTTGCTGTCGTCGTACCAGCGACCCGCCACGATGCCATTGCCGGGCGGGATGTCGGGCATGGTCGAGAGATTGAATTCACGATCCACCAAGCGCTTGGCGCGGTCTTCCTGGTAATCGGCGGCCGTGATGGCGCGGCCATTGATCTGCACCAGCCGGCCCCGGATCATCGGGTACAGCGCCACATCCTGCACCCCGCCCTGGCGCAGTGCATGCTGCACTGCCTGGCGCTGGTCGGGCTGGATATTGATGATGAAGCGATTGGGCGCATCGGCCGGCGTGGCCTGGCGCCAGGCGCCGACCAGGTCGCCGCGGATCACGGTCAGCAGCAGCAAGGCCATCAAGCCCAGCCCGAGCGCCACCACCTGCATCACCGCGGCCGCCGGCCGGCGTTGCAGGCCGTCGATGGCGAAACGCCAGCTCTGGCGATCCACCAGGCCGCGCAAGGCGCGCAGCGCACGCAGGCACAGCCAGGCCAGCAGCGCGAACAGACCGAAGCCGCCGAGGAAGCCGGCGATGGTCAACAAGCCCAGCTTGAGGTCACCGGCCTGCCACAGCAGCAAGCCCGAGAACACCAGCGTGCCCAGCACGTAGCTGGCCACGGTCAGCGCCTGCGGAGCGCCCTGGTCGCGCCGGATCACACGGTTATGCGGCACGTTGCGCAATTGCAGGATGGGCGGCAAGGCAAAGCCGACCAGCAGCAGCAAGCCGGTAGCCACGCCCTGCAACGCCGGGGCCCAGCCCGGGGCGGCAAGGCGGTGC
>NZ_BADI01000173.1:0-2981 GCF_000333555.1 Herbaspirillum sp. B65
CCGGCGCCTCGCGGCCCTGTGGGGTCAGCGCGGCGACCGCTATTCCGAACTGCGCAGCGCCATGCAGGCCACCCCGGCGCGCAAGGTCGAGATGTCCTATATCGGCGGCTAGCCCGCTGCTGCCCTGCCCCTCTGCACCATGGATTGCCCTACCCTCTTGACTGCCAGCCACATCACCGGCCTGGTGCTGGCCGGTGGTCGCGGCACGCGCATGGGCGGGGTGGACAAGGGCTTGCAACTGCTGCACGGCAAGCCACTGGTGCAACACGTCCTGGAACGGCTGGCGCCGCAGGTCGGTACCCTGGCCATCAACGCCAACCGCTCGCAGTTGCAATATGCGCGCTTCGGCTACCCGGTCTGGCATGACCTGCAAAGCGATTACCCCGGCCCGCTGGCCGGCCTGCAATGCGGCCTGGCCCATTGCACTACGCCGCTATTGGCCAGCGCCCCGTGCGACTCACCGCTGATCCCCTTCGACCTAGTGGCGCACCTGGCCGAGGCCATGGCCGCAGCCGGCGCCGAAGCGGCCATCGCAGTCACTGACGATGGCCAGCGACGCCAGCGTCATCCGGTATGCTCCCTGCTGCGCAGCGCCACCCGCAGCTCGCTGGACGCCTTCCTGGCCGCTGGCGAGCGCAAGATGGAACGCTGGTTTGCCACGCTGGATTGTGTGGAAGTCGAGTTCCCCGACGCGCGCGCCTTCAGCAACATCAACACCGGGCCCGAACTGCAACGGCTCGAAGAAGAACAATGACCCAGACCAAGACACCTGCCACGCCCCTCACTGCCAGCCTGCACGACATCGTCAGTTGCATCAGCGGCTACGATCCCCACGCCATGACCGTGGCCAGCGCGCAAGCCGTGATCCAGGAATTCATCACGCCCATCGATACCGTCGAAAAACTGGCCATCCGCAGCGCCCTCTCGCGGGTACTGGCGCAAGACATCATCTCGCGCATCGACGTACCGGCGCACGACAACTCGGCCATGGATGGCTACGCCCTGCGCGGCGCAGAGGTGGCCGCGGGACAGCAGGTGCGCCTGCAGATCATCGGCGCGGTCCATGCCGGCGAGCGCTTCAGCGGCACGGTCGGGCCCGGCCAATGCGTGCGCATCATGACCGGCGCCCCCATGCCGGCAGGCTGTGACACGGTGATCCCGCAGGAACTGACGACCGATGCCGATGCCCAGGCCGTGACCCTGCCCGCTGGCCGCGTGCGCCCCGGCGACAACCGCCGCCTGCGTGGCGAAGACCTGGCGTTGGGCAGCGTGGCGCTGCCGCGCGGACGGGTGCTGCGCCCCTCCGACATCGGTTTGCTGGCTTCGCTGGGCATTGCCGAAGTGCCGGTGCAGCGCCGCCTGCGGGTAGCCTTCTTCTCTACCGGCGACGAATTGCGTTCGGTGGCGAGCCGCTGGAACCGGGCTGCGTCTATGACTCCAACCGCTACACCCTGCACGGCATGTTGACCCGCCTGGGCTGCGACGTGCTGGACATGGGCGTAGTGCCGGACGACCCGGCGGCGCTGGAAGCGGCCTTTCGCAGTGCCTGCGAAGAGGCCGATGCGGTCATCACTTCCGGTGGCGTCTCGGTGGGCGAGGCCGACTACACCAAGCAGATCATGGCCAGCCTGGGCGAGATGACGTTCTGGAAAATCGCCATGCGCCCCGGCCGCCCGCTGGCCTTCGGCCGCATCCAGTCACGTGGGCGCGCAGCTTACCTGTTCGGCCTGCCTGGCAATCCGGTGGCGGTGACGGTGAGCTTTTCCTTCTTCGTGCGCGACGCCCTGCTGCGCCTGGCCGGCGCCGAACCCAAGCCGCTGCCGCGCCTGCGCGCCAAGACCGCGACCGCGATCCGCAAGAAAGCCGGTCGTACCGAATACCAGCGCGGCATCCTGGCGCCCGATGACAAGGGCACATGGCAGGTGCGCCTGACCGGGATGCAAGGCTCGGGCATCCTGCGCTCGATGTCGGATGCCAATTGCATCATCGAACTGGAACACGAACGCGGCGACGTGGCTGCGGGTGAAGAGGTGGCGGTGGTGCTGTTCGATGGACTGGTCTGAGGTATGAGGGCAGAGGTCTGAGCTCTGAGCTCTGATCTCATGCCATCACCCATGAAAAAAGGGACGGCAAACCGTCCCTTTTGCATTGCCTGGCGCTAGAGTTCAAACGCCCTCGGCATCCTCCCCCAGATCCAGCTCACCCGTGCCCAGCAGCTTCTGCGCATTCTCCACCGGCAGCGCCTCCACCGCCTTGAGCTTGCGGGTCATCTGGCGGGTGCGGGTCTCGGCCTGGTCGATGTTCTTGGCCACCCGCTCCAACGCACTCTTGGTCGAAGCCAGCACTTCGCCGAACTTGCCGAACTCGGTCTTGACCGCGCCCAGCACTTGCCAGACCTCTGAGGAGCGCTTTTCCAGCGCCAGCGTGCGGAACCCCATCTGCAAGCTGTTGAGCAGCGCCGACAAGGTGGACGGCCCGGCAATGGTGACCCGATGGGTGCGCTGCAACTCGTCGGACAGACCCGGCCGGCGCATCACCTCGGCATACAGGCCTTCGGTGGGCAGGAACAGGATGGCAAAATCGGTCGTCAGCGGGGGCGACAGGTATTTCTCGGCAATCGTTTTGGCCTCGCCGCGCACGGCGCGTTCCAGCTCGCGCCCCGCCGTGGCCACGCCCTCGGCATCGGCGCGCTCGGCCGCATCGACCAAGCGCTCGTACTGTTCCTTGGGGAATTTGGCATCGATCGGCATCCACACCTGGCCGCCATCCTCCTTGGCCCCCGGCAGGCGGATGGCGAATTCCACGCGCTCGCCACTGGCGGGCACGGTCTCGACGTTCTTGGCGTACTGGTCGGGCGTGAGCATCTGTTCCAGCAGGATTTCCAGCTGGACTTCAACCCAGTGCCGCGCGTCTTGACGTTTGTCAGCACGCGCTTCAAGTCACCCACGCCGGTGGCCAGTTGCTGCATCTCGCCCAGGCCC
>NZ_BADI01000172.1:0-881 GCF_000333555.1 Herbaspirillum sp. B65
TGGTGACCCGAGACGCTCGGTGCCGCCTTCATCGACAGCATCAGCAGGAAGGGCGCCAGCATCATCACGCGGACCATCTTGGTGATCACGGCCACATCGGCGGTGTGCTGGTCGATGGAGCGGGCCGCCGCCAGGACCTGGGCCACTTCATGGACGGTGGAGCCGATGTAGACACCGAAGTCCGGCAGACGCATCCCCCACATCGGTTCGGCCTGCAGCGTATAGAGCAGCGGTTCTCGCACCAGCAAGCCATCGAACCGCCGGCGCCGTCCATCGACGCCAGCTTCGCCCCGACGCCGGCCTTCGAACCGGTGCAGGCAGCGGTGGCCGCTCCGGCTGCCTCCGAAGCCCCGGTCGAAGTGGTTGCCGCACCGGCCCCGGTGGTACCGCAGCAGATCAGCCTGCTGGATGCCGTCGAAGCCAGCCCTGCCGTGGTTGCCGAAGCTTCGGCTCCGGTCGCTCCGGCACCGGTAGTTGCTGCACCTGCCGCAGCTACTACCCCTGCTGCTGCCGGCAACGGCGCCCAGTGGGACTCGCTGCAGCAGATGCTGTCGCACGCCGGCCTGACCCTGGCCACCACCGACCCGGTCAAGCTGCGCGCCGCCCAGGAAGCGGCTGCGGCCATCGTGCCGGCACCGCGTGTGCCGCGCGAGCGCAAGCCGCTGCCGCCGCAGTCGAGCGAGCCGCTGGTGCAGGTGGAAACCCGCCGTTGATGCCGGCAGGGTGGGTCAGCCATGACCCACCGATTGCAGATCGACCACGCGAAAGGTAGAAAGGGAGCTTCGGCTCCCTTTCTCATGTCTGCTTGGCTGCAGCAAGGTGGCATTTACCCCTTTGTCATCGGCAATAGACACCCTATTTGGTGACAGTTGGGGGGCTGC
>NZ_BADI01000171.1:0-6660 GCF_000333555.1 Herbaspirillum sp. B65
TTTAAATCAAAGGAAGTGTTGGCCGGCTACTGCAAACCAAACGGTGGAAAAACCTTTAAACATCGGAACTTCCATGTGGTGCTACCGGAACTGAGCTGCGAAATTGTGGTGAACTTTGTATTTGGCATCCTGCCGAATCGCACAGGTTTCCTCCCGGGCAATGCCTGATCACGATGATTCAGGTGCTCCATCGTGGCGCGCGCGACCACAGCGGGAGGGCAGAACCTGTGCTGCCACAGCACGCCATTCAAGCCTGTGACCGTTGTTTGCGGTCCTGCGCAGCGATCCCGTCATCGCAGTTGCGGCGTGGTGTGAGTCTGTTGTGCGCCTTGCCGCACGTTATTTTTTGCGCGTAGATGTTTACGCATCTGGCACTACCCATTTCAGGAGATCACATGCTTCGCTCGGAATCCCTCTTCGGCAAACGCGAAACCAATTCGACCAACTCCCCGTTCAGCAGTGCGGGTAGCGGCGTCTCTTCTTCCACTGGCGGCAATGTGACCAGCGTCAACAAGGCTGCCCCTTATCCTTCTTCCGTTTCCCACCCGGCCCCGGCGGCGACCGAGGAGAGCGGCAGCAAGCTCACGGTCGGTCCCAACATCAAGGTCAAGGGCGAGATCGAGGATTGCGACACCCTGGTGGTGGAAGGCAAGGTACAAGCCACCATCAACTGTCGCGTGGTGCAGATCGCCGAGCGCGGCGCCTTCAAGGGCTCGGCCGAGATCGACCTGGCCGAGATCCGCGGCGAATTTGACGGTGACCTGACGGTGCGCCAGAAGCTGGTGATCTATTCCAGCGGCAAGGTCACCGGCAAGATCCGCTATGGCAAGCTGGTCATCGAAGAGGGTGGTCAACTGGCCGGTGACCTGCAGGTCGGTGGTGGTCACGAGCAGAAGGATTTGCTGCAGAAGACGGCCTGAACGCCCCTGCGGGTGGTGACCGGTGCCAGGCATCGGTCACGGTCCGGGGATGAATCGGAGTGATACCGCGCTGGGAGCAGGCCGGGACGGTGCTGCAGTTGGCTCATTTCCTGCTGGAAATGGGGCGGAGTAAAGGGCGACTTGTTGTCAAATTGCCCTGATCTGCTGCGATTGTCGCGATATTGGCTTGGCTTTTCCTCTTTGGTATCGCTTTACGGGTAGCCGATTTGTCCGCATGGCCTGGCCGTGCGACAATAGCGCCTTTCGTCCTTTTATCCGGCCTGCCCGGCTGGTGGCGGCGCCCCAGTGGCGCTGGCCGTTGGGACGCTGGCGTTTCTCAGGTTTCTCAGTTCATTCTCATGGCTCACCCGGAATACATTCTTACCTTGTCCTGCCTGGACCAGCGCGGCATCGTGCATCGCGTCTCGGGCTTTTTGGCCGACCACGGCTGTAACATCATCGATTCGGCGCAGTTTGGCGATGCGCAGTCCAAGCTGTTCTTCATGCGCGTGCATTTTGCGTCGGAGGATGTGGCGATGTCGGACGCGGCCTTGCGTGCCGATTTCGGCGTGCTGGGCGATTCGCTGCAGATGAACTGGCAGTTGCATGATGCAGGCAAGAAGCCGCGGGTGATGTTGATGGTATCCAAGATCGGGCATTGTCTGAACGATCTGCTGTTCCGTTACAAGAGCGGTTTGCTGCCGGTGGAGATTCCGGCGATCGTGTCCAACCATACTGACTTCTATCAGTTGGCGGCCAGCTACAACATTCCTTTCCATCATCTGCCGTTGGCGACCGGTTCTTCTGCGCAAGTGAAGCGGGCGCAGGAGCAGCGCATCATGGAGATCGTGGAGGCGAACCAGATCGATCTGGTGGTGCTGGCGCGTTATATGCAGATCTTGTCGCCGGAGATGTGCGAGGCTTTGCGTGGTCGGGCGATCAATATCCACCATTCTTTCCTGCCCAGCTTCAAGGGGGCCAAGCCTTATTACCAGGCGCATGATCGTGGGGTGAAGTTGATCGGGGCGACTGCGCACTTCGTGACCGGGGATCTGGATGAAGGTCCGATCATCGAGCAAGGGGTGGAGCGGGTCGATCATTCGATGGGGCCGGATACCTTGACGGCGATTGGGCGGGATATCGAGTGCGTGGTGTTGGCTCGGGCTGTCAAATGGTTTACCGAGCATCGGATTTTGCTCAATGGGCATAAGACTGTGATCTTTAACTGATCGGTTTTTTGTTCTTTTGGAACGCCGTCTGGCTTGGGCTGGGCGGCGTTTTGTTTTTGTTTTGTTTTGGCTGGCTGTGGTGGTGGCTTTGGGTTCTGGGGTAGTCTGCACGGAAAACTTATGTGCGCTCTAGCTTAATTGTGTTCTCTCTTCGGTCGGAAGGACGCGCCGGGGGCGGCCCGGCAGCCGCTCACTTTCTTTGGCCCGCCAAAGAAAGTAAGCAAAGAAAGCGGCCCCCAAAGAGCCAGCCCTCCTACGGAGGGTACCCGCCGCAGCGAAGCGAAAAGTGGGAAAAATAGAGTCGCTGCGCTCCCACTATTTTTCTGATCCACTTTTCACTTCGCTGCGTCGGCTGGCCCCCAAGGGGGAAAGCGTAACCGGCTCGCCTTCGGCCTCGCAATATCTCCGACTCGCCTACGGCTTTGGGTTGGCTCGCCTGCGGCATCGAATTTTTCTTCGGGCAATGTTCTGTTTTTGTATAAATAATTTACCGTTCGGACTGTGGTCGCGCACCGACGTATCGAAGGTGAAGAACCCCAACCCGAAGCCGTAGGCGAGTCGGAGACCCCGCGAGGCCGAAGGCGAGCCGTTTAGGTCGTCCGCTTCTGCCCCGCCGCGTCAGCGCGCATCAAAACGGATCAGAAAAATAGTGGGAGCGAAGCGACTCTATTTTTCCCGTTTTGATGCGCGCTGACGCGGGGACCCTCCGCAGGAGGGCGGGGTAGTAGCGGTCGCCTTCTTTTGCTTACTTTTCTTGGCGAGACAAGAAAAGTGAGCGGCTGCCGGGCCGCCCCCGGCGCTCCGTTCCGACCGAAGAGAGGACACAATTAAGCTAGAGCGCAGAAAAGCATTCCGTGCAGACTACCCCAAAACCAAAAAACACCATCACTGCTAGTCAAGACAACACAACACAACACAACACAACACAACACAACACAACACAACACAACACAACACACATGCCAACCATCAGCTAGAAGCCGGATACTGCTCTCGCATCACCCGCTTATTGATCTTCCCAACACTGGTCCGCGCCAGCTCATCCACAAACCTCACCCGATCCGGCACGCCATAACGAGAGATGACCCCCGCCTCCGCCGAGGCCCGCACATGCTGCCGGATATCTTCCTCGTTGACCCCGACCGCATCCTTCTTCAACACCACCAGCGCCACCGGCCGCTCCCCCCACTTCCCATCCTGCACCCCGATCACCGCCGTCTCCGCCACCGCCGGATGACGCGCAATGATGTCCTCGATCTGCAACGAAGAGACCCACTCGCCCCCCGTCTTGATCACATCCTTGATCCGATCCGTCACCTGCAGATAGCCCTCGCCATCGATATGCCCGATATCCTGGGTATGCAACCAGCCACCCCGCCATAATTCTTCAGAAGCCTCAGCCTGATGCAGATAACCCTGCGTCAACCAAGGCGCCCGCACCACCACTTCGCCGGTGCTCTGACCATCGTGCGCACAATCATTCATATCGCCATCTACCGTACGCAATGCCACCAACGGCACCGGGCGGCCGGTCTTCACGCGCAGGCTGGCCTCGCGCTCACCCCCCAGTTCTGCCGTGGGCACCTGCGCCAGCGTCAATATCGGGCAAGTCTCCGACATCCCATAACCGGTGAAGACATCAATGCCCCGCTCCCGCGCCGCGCGGGCCAGGCTGCTGGTCATGGCCGAGCCGCCGATGATCATCTTCCAGCCCGACAGATCCACCTCGCGTGCTTTTTCCGAGGACAGGATCATCTGCAGGATGGTCGGCACACAATGGGAAAAAGTCACTTTTTCTTCCCGGATCAGCTTGCAGATGGTGTCAGGCACGTAGCGGCCCGGATAGACCTGCTTGACCCCGGCCATGGTCGCCACATAGGGCAGCCCCCAGGCGTGGACATGGAACATGGGCGTCAAGGGCATGTAGACATCGTCCCGATGCAGGCGGCCCTGCTGCGCTGGCAAGGCCAGGCCGGCGGTGGTGGCCAGGGTGTGCAACACCAGTTGCCGATGGCTGAAATAGACGCCCTTGGGCAGGCCGGTCGTGCCGGTGGTGTAGAAGGTGGTGGCGCGGGCGTTTTCGTCGAAGTCGGGGAAGTCGTAGCGGGCCTCGGCCTGGGCCAGCAATTGTTCGTATTCCCCGGCAAAACCGGGACCGCGCGGGCAGGGACTGCCATCGTCGGTGAGCAGCACGCAGCGCGTCAGGGTGCTGAGTTCGCCGCGGATCTGCTTCAACACCGGCATGAAGTCCGAGTTCATCAGCAAGACATCGGCTTGCGCGTGATTGAGGGTGTAGGCGATCTGCTCCGGCGACAGGCGCACGTTCACCGTCTGCAAGACGCAACCCATCATCGGCACGGCGAAGAAACACTCCAGGTAGCGGTTGCTGTCCCAGTCCATCACGGCCACCGTGTTGCCGGCCTGTACGCCCATTTCCTTGAGGGCATTGGCCAGGCGCTGCACGCGCTGGTAGAACTGGGCATAGCTCAGGCGGCGCTGGCCGTAAATGATTTCCTGCTCGGGAGCGGTGGCCAGGGCGCTGTGCAATAGCTGCTTGATCAGCAGCGGGTAGCCATAGGCCGATGGGGTTTGCTCGATGGCTTGGGGCATCTCGGGTCTCCTCTGTTGTGCGGCGGCCGGCCGCCTGTTATGGAATGGAGTCCCGATGATACCGCTAACTTCCAGAGACGATGGTCGCCGGGACGACGAAATTTGCGTAGGCTGCGGCGTCGTCCCGGTGCCCCATGCCTAGTTCTTTTCTTCCAGCGAAGTCACCGTCAGCGCACCGTCGATGCGCTCGGCAGTGAAGCTGATCTTTTCGCCGGCGCGGGCCCGGTCCAGGATCTCGGGCGCAGCCTTGAAGACCATGGTCATGCCGGGCATCTGCAAGTTGGGAATCTCGCCGTGGCGGATGGTGAGCTTGCCGGTAGCAGCATCGATCTTGCGGATTTCGCCATCGACCTTGGGGGGCTGGTCCTGGGCCTGGGCGGCCAGCATCGGCAGCAAGAGGGAAGCGGTGAAGAGCAGGGCGCGTAACATGGAATTTCCTTTCATAGTGTCGAACAATGAGGGGGTGTCAGTGATGGCCTTGATGCCCGCCCGGCTTGACCACATCCAGCGTGGCCGGGCCTGGCTGGCCGGTGGCGCCAGCAGGTGCGCGGCGCGGGCCGGGTAGTTCGCCTTTCCATTCATGTGCCACCGTACCAGCCGGGGCGCGGTACCAGCCCGGGTCGCGATAGTCGTCGCGGGCCAGGTGGCGCCTAACCTTGAGGGTGCTGAACATGCCGCCCATCTCGATGGGACCGTAAGGGCCGCGTCCGGTCATCATGGGCAGGGTGTTCTCCGGCAGCGGCATTTCCATCTCACCCATGGAGCCGCCCTTGTCGCCCATGGCCATGTAGTCGGGCACCAGTTTGCTGATCTTCTCGACCACCCTGGATTGATCCACCCCGATCATGGTCGGCAGGTCATGGCCCATGGCGTTCATGGTGTGATGCGCCTTGTGGCAGTGCAGGGCCCAGTCGCCTTCTTCGGTGGCGTCGAACTCGATGGCGCGCATTTGGCCCACGGCGATGTCGGTGGTGACTTCGGGCCAGCGCGCCGCTGGCGGCACCCAGCCGCCATCGGTGCCGGTGACGACGAATTCGTGACCGTGCAGATGCAGTGGGTGATTGGTCATGGTGAGATTGCCCACGCGGATGCGCACGCGGTCGTTGTGCCGCACCACCAACGGGTCGATGCCGGGGAAGGCGCGGCTGTTCCAGGTCCAGAGATTGAAGTCCAGCATGGTGCTGACCTTGGGCACGGCCGCTCCCGGCGCGATGTCGTAGGCATTCATCAGGAATACGAAATCGCGGTCCACGCGCATGAAGCCGGGATCCTTGGGATGCGTGACCCAGAAGCCCATCATGCCCATGGCCATCTGCACCATTTCATCGGCGTGCGGGTGATACATGAAGGTGCCGGCGCGCCGTGCGGTGAATTCGTAGACATAGGTCTTGCCGGGCGGGATGGCCGGCTGCGTCAGGCCGGACACGCCATCCATGCCATTGGGCAGGCGCTGGCCATGCCAGTGTACCGAGGTCGCTTCGGGCAGCTTGTTGGTGACGAAGATGCGCACCCGGTCGCCTTCCACCACTTCGATGGTGGGGCCGGGGCTTTGGCCGTTGTAGCCCCAGAGATTGGCCTTCATGCCGGGGGCGATTTCACGTACCACCGGTTCTGCCACCAGGTGGAATTCCTTGACGCCGTTCTTCATGCGCCAGGGCAGGGTCCAGCCGTTGAGGGTGACCACCGGTTGATAGGGACGACCGGTGGCCGGTGGCAAGGGCGGCTGGGTGGCGGGGCTGGTTTGCAGCGCAGCTTCGGGCAGGCTGGCGGCGCCGGCCCGGCTCACCGCCGCAGAGGTGACGGCCAGGGCGGCGCCTTGCAGGAAGTGGCGGCGCAGTTTGTCCCTGGGGTTCATGGGTGTTTTCCCTCTTGGGGGCGGCCGCCCAGGGCCTGTTGCAGGC
>NZ_BADI01000170.1:0-1915 GCF_000333555.1 Herbaspirillum sp. B65
GGAATGCTGAAGATGGCCGTGATCGGCTGCAACTGGGTGATGATGACCAGGCCATTGTATTCGCTGGTGGTGACGTTGTTGCCGATATCGGCCTGGCGCAGGCCCAGGCGACCGCTGATGGGCGCAGTCACGCGGGTGAAGGACAATTGCAGGCGGGCGCTGGCAACATTGCCTTCGTCGGCCGTGACGGTACCTTCATATTGCTTGACCAGGGCTGATTGGGTATCGACCTGCTGGCTGGCAATGGAATCCTGGGACAGCAGGGTCTGGTAGCGCTTCAGGTCCAGCCGGGCCGAGGCCAGCAAGGCGCGGTCGCGCGCCAGTTGGCCTTCGGCCTGGGTCAGTGCGGCCTGCAAGGCGCGCGGATCGATCTCGGCCAGCAGGTCACCGGCCTTGACCACCTGCCCTTCCTTGTAATACAGCTTCATCAATTGCCCATCCACGCGAGCACGCACGGTGGCCGTGGCTGTTGGCGTGACGGCCCCCAGACCATTGAGGAACACGTCCACGTTCTGCACCCGCGCCACTGCCACGCCCACCGGCATGGCCGGGGCAGCGAAGGCACCCGCTCCCGGACGGCGTCCACCGGGGCCACCTGGACCAGGACGTCCACCCGGCCCGCCCATGGCCGCCATCTGTTCCTGCTGGGCCTGCTTCTTGGACCACAGGGTATAGCCGCCGCCGGCCGCCAGCGCCGCCACCAGTACCCAGAACCACCAGCGGCGCAGGATGCTGCCGCGCGAAGTCGGGTGGGAAGGAGATGGCTGGCCGGGATTGGGAGTATTTGTCATGTCAGGAAAACCAGTGGACCGATCGATGTGCCAGCCGCCACCATGGCGGCCCGGCCGAAATTGGAATAGTGGAATGCTTGTTCAACGCCTGCGGCCAGGCTCTGGCCGGTCGCTATTGTCGCCGGGCAGGCTTACAGATTTAAAACATTGTCGGCCCCCGCAACAAAGCTGGCACGCAGTGTACCTAGCTATGGCGCAATGTGCCAACGAGAACAGCCTTGCGGATGAGCGCAAGGCTGTCGGGGACGCCGAACCCGTGCCACGATCAGGCTGCACCAGGGGCTGCGTCCGGTCCCGCCTTGGATTTACTTGGCCGGGGCGGCGTCGGCTGCGGGCTTGCCGTGGGGCATATGGCCCATATGCTCCCAGCGATGACGCTCCATCTTGGCAAACTCGGCGTCAAAGGTCTTTTGCTGTTCCGGCGACAGGGTGGCGTAGAACTCCTTGGTGGCCGCCACGCGTTGCTCGGCGAAGGCTTCGCGCTTGCGCATCCTCTCCAGCTTCTGGTCCAGGCGTTCCGGGGTGGTCAGCTTGGCCCATTCTTCCTTGCTGGGACGCGCTGCCGGGTCCATGGGGGCCGGCTTGGTCTTGTCCAGGAAGAGCTTCCAGGCGGCTTCCTGGGAGGCGGTGATCTTGAGCTTGTCGTGCAGCTGGGCCTGGTGCTTGGCCCGCATCTGTTCGAACTTGGCGATCTGTTCGGGGCTGGGGGCATGGCCTCGCGGGCCATCCGGGGGCATCTGGGCGAAGGCCGACAGGGTCACGGCGCTGATACTCACGGCGGCGATGCCGGCCAGGATACGGTTCTTCAATGTCAACATGGTTGCTCCTTTGATGGGATGGTGCTCTGGACTGCCGGGGAACAGCGTTCTACTGTCCTGGCACGGTTCCCATTAAACCGGCAACGTGTATCGGTGATTTTTCCGCTGTGGCTGCATTTGTATCGTTTTGTATATAGGTGAACTGTACAGGTATCGTTTTATTTCTGTACCGGTGCTTGTAAGACCCGATACAAATCCCCCCTGCACGCGNCGGACAATTCGGCATAATGCGTTCCATGGATACAAATGCTCACATCCTCGTGGTCGACGACGACCGCGACATCCGCACCCTGCTGGCCGAATACC
>NZ_BADI01000169.1:0-2762 GCF_000333555.1 Herbaspirillum sp. B65
CACAGGTCGCCTCGGCGGAGCTGGTGCAGGGCATCGTGAACAGGGTCAACAAGATCATCGGCCTGACAGCAGGCGCCATCGAGCAGCCCACGGCTGAGGACTACACCCTGATCGGTTGCAACATCACCGGCCTGGAGAACGCTCATCAATTGAGCCTGCTCAACTCGGTCATTGCCGCCAAGCCCATCTCCAAGAAGGACACCCCGGCAGAGATCGATACCCTGGGCGGGAAAGTCCGGTCATTGATGGAAAGCGTCAAGAACGGCACCCCCGCCAACCTGACTGCCGACTTGCTCACCGAACTGGGTCTGAGCGCAAATGGGCTCGAAGGCGATAGCTTCGCCACGAATTGGGCCGCCATCGCCTCCGGCATCGTCAGCGGCACGACCGATGGCAGCAACGTCAAGACGCTGGCTGATTTGCAAGAAGTCATCAAGCGTGCCGACGCCTCGCAAAAAAAGATCCGCATCTATGCGGCCGATGGAGCCGACGCTGACACTCCTACTGCGGATGACTACAAGTACATCGGCCTGGTCAAGGCCGCTGATGCCACCACCGGCGAGCGTGAACCGCTGGTGATCGCCACTCGCGTGGGCGCCATCAACGCCGCTCTGCGCACGACCTACATCGACAGCGCCAAGGCCAACACGCCAGCCAATCTCAAGACCATCGTCAACGCCTACAACGCCATCCTCGACAGCGCTGACGGCACAGCAGGCAGCACCGCTATCACGGCCGAGCAATACAAGGCCATTGGCGTGAGCATCGATGGCATCAGCACCGGCACCGCCAATGCTTCCACCCTGGCCCTGCTTAATTCGGTGATCGACATCAAGCAAAGCACCTCCGTCGACATCCCGGCCAAGATCGATGCGCTGGGCGAGATCGTCAACAAACTGATGCTGCAAGCCAAGTCCAGCGACTTCAGCGCCGAGAAGATCAGCTCGGACGACATCGAAAAGCTGGGCATCACCCTCAACGCCGTTGACGCAACAAAGAAGTCCGACGCGTTCAAGGCCGCGCTCTACGCCATCGCCAAGACCAGGGACGATGGCAGCGAAGTCGATTCCGTGACCGAGCTGCAAGAGCTGATCAATAAGGCCATGAAGGCCTACGACAAGGTCAGTAACTATGCCGCACTGGATGCAGAACCAAGCGGCTTCCCCAACGATGTAAATCGTCCTACCAAGGCCGACCTGGAAGCGCTGAAGCTGGACATCCCCGCCACTGTCAGCACCGACGAGGCCATTGCGGTGGCCGCCAGCTTGGCATCGGCCAACGTCAAGCCGTCCGATGTGAATACCTCAAGCAAGCTGCAAACCTTAGTGAATAGCTGGGATTATCTGCTCACGCTGGCCGACAGACTGGCCAACACTTCAGCGTTGACCGATGCGCAGCGCGTGCAATTCAACACTCACCTCGTGACGGTGGGCGCCAAGTCCGCCGAGTCCGCCGTTGAGACCAACCCCACCCTTGATCTGCTGCATTCCGCACTCGATCGCCTGGCCGTCAGCGCCATTCACGGTCCAGACAAGCTGGCCGCCCTGCTGGACAGCGCCAAGGCCTTGGTGGCCCTGGCAGCCACCAACAAAGCCTTCGCCGCCGATGAACTGCCCACCAAGTTGAACGTGGAGGAACTGATCAAGTTGGGCGTCATCCCCAGCGGCAGCAGCGCCAACACCGCTGCCGCCGTGCTCAGTGCGCTCTCGACAAAGGCCAGCAGCGACATCGACACCATGGCCGAAGTACTCGTCATTGCCAATGCCGCCAAGACCGCGCAAGAAAAGATCGCTGTCTATGCCGATGACACCAATAAGCCCGTCCCGGAGGTGACGGACTATGCCGCTGTCGGCCTGACCGTCGCTGCCGACATGCTCAGCGCCATCAATTCGGCCCTGGCCAGCTCGCCCATCAACGCCGCCCGCACCGGGGACCCGCACAAGATCAAGATCATCATTGATGCCTACGTCCGCGTGCTGGCCAGCCACACTGACGGCACCGCCGCTGCGGCCAAGGAAGATCTGGAGGCCATCGGCGTCACCGGCGTGAAGGAAGACAGCAAGACCCTGCTGGATAGCACCATCAAGGCCCTCACCGTAGAAAAGATCAAGGACCAGGCCCTGCTGCAAAAGGCCAGCAATGCCGTGGAAAAGATCGCCACTCTGGCCAAGCTCCCCGGCCATCCCGGCAGCGCTGATCCGAGCACCGACGACTTCAGCGCCCTGGGGGTGGACATGCAAGGCAAGCACGCGTCCAGCGCCACCTTGCTCGCCAGCGTCATCGCCAAACTGGGCAACTTCGCCGAGGTCGATAGCGTGGCCGAACTCACTGCCCTGCTCGCGCCCGTCGACAAGGTCTTGCAGTACGCCGCCGACGAAGGCAAGACCCCGGCGCTGCAACCCAGCATCGACAATCTGAAGGCCTTGGGCGTCACCATCAGCGACACCTACACCGCCGAGCAAAAAGCCGCCATCCTGGCTGCCATCGGCACCAGCGGCAAGGATGGCAGCCATGTCGATAGCGTGGCCGAGCTCGACACCCTGGTCACCGAGGCCGTGGCTGCGCTCGCGAAGATCAGCACCTATGCCGAAACCAACAACAACGTCGCCCAAGATATCCCCACGGCAGAGGACTACCGGAAGATGGGCGTAGCCAACGTCAGCGAAGAGAATGTCGGCGCCATCAACGCCGCCCTGGCTACCACCACTGTCACCGGTGACAAGGCCAATTCCCAGACTGAAGTGCAAGGCATCGTCAACGCC
>NZ_BADI01000168.1:0-1309 GCF_000333555.1 Herbaspirillum sp. B65
ATTCTGGGCGTCAACGTCGATGGGCTGGACGACGACAGCCAGCGTTCCCTGCTCATCAGCGCGCTCGACAACGTGAGCAAGGACAAGGTCGACACCCCGACCAAGATCGATACGATCAACGGCATCGTCGGCAAGATCTTGAATGCCGCCGGCAACGCCACGAAGGCCAATCAACTGGCCATCACAGACTTTACCGGCGTAGGCGTCAACGAGCTGGAGGGAGCCGACGATGGCATCCTGCAAAACATGCGCGACGCAGTGGCCGCCCTGAACAAGAACGACATCGACTCCGTCGCAGAACTGAAGGTGCTGGCAGATGGCCTGCTGAGAGACCTGAAAGCGATCCGCGATTACGCCACCGGCGTGGTTACCCTACCCCCCACCGTCGCCAACTATGCCAACGCCCGTATAAACGGCGTCACCTCTGACAACCTGGACAGCATCAACGCCGCCATCCGAGTGCTGGGCAGCAACGAGATCACCGTCAGCCAGGTCCGCACCCCCGCCAACCTGCAAAAGGTGGTCGCTGCCTACAATCGCGTCTTGTTGGCAGCCGACAATGGCACCACCGCCGTCGCTCCCTCCCTGACCCGTGACGACCTTACCAGCATCGGCGTGCAGATCAGTGAGAAGCCCGGTGAGGCCAACGCTGATCGCAACGCCGCCGCCCTCAAGCTCCTGCTGACCACGCTGGAGCTGCAACCGGCCGACAAGAGCACAGTCAAGACCCCGGCACTGATCAACGAACTGGCCGAACTGAGCGGCAAGATCGCCGACTACGCCGATGGCCTCGCCAGTGCCACCGCACCGAATACTGCCGATCTGACCAAGCTGCAAGTGAAGTCCATCCTGGCGGAAAACGGCGCCACGCCGTCCACCGAAGGCCTGATCCAGGACATGCTCAAGTCCTTCAAGAATAGCGGCGAACACGCCCTGGCCTCGCTCGACCTGACGGTTCTGCAAAACATGGCCCATGTCGCCTACAAGCTGCGTGACCTGACCAGCACCAGCGGTACCATCGCCGAAGACCAGCGCCCGGATGCGGGCGCCCGCGATGCCGCCGGCAATCCTCTGCACGGCGCGCGCCTGACCCTGGACGAACTCAAACTACTGGGTCTGGACGTAGCCGACGCCAGTGCTGAGCGCATCAAGCTGCTCAATGACGCCATTGATGTCCAGAACAGCTTTGAGACCGTTTCCACGCTCGCCAAGCTGAAGGCGTTGAAGCTGGACGACATCGTCAAGCGCGTCATGCAGCAGGCCGACGCCGGCGAGCCTGATCCGGCGCACCCGGCCAGACTATTGCCGC
>NZ_BADI01000167.1:0-10370 GCF_000333555.1 Herbaspirillum sp. B65
GCGACGATTCCCAGCACCGTGGCACCGGCCAGCGCCGCGAAGGACGACGGCGGGATCGGCACCCACACGTCTTCGCAGATCTCGATATGGAAACGGAAGTCGGCAATATTGGCGATCTCGAACAGCAGATGGCTGCCGAAGCCCACCTCCTGCCCCAGCAGACGCACGCGCCGGGTGACGGCGCAATCGGCGCTGCTGAACTGGCGCGCTTCGTAGAATTCGCTGTAGTTGGGCAGGTAGCTCTTGGGCACCACGCCCAGGATGCGGCCGTTGTGAACGACCACGGCGCAGTTGTAAAGCTGGTGATCGACCTTCAGCGGCAGCCCCACGACGAGCGCCGCGGGAATGCGCAGCGAAGCTTCCAGCACCGCCTGCAAGGCCTGCAAGGAAGCATCAAGCAAGGCGCGTTGCTGGAACAGGTCTTCGCAGCTATAGGCCGACAGGCCCAGTTCGGGGAAAGACACCAGGGCCGCGCCACGGGCGGCGGCCTGTTCGGCCAGGGCGATGGTGCGCTGGGCGTTGAAACCGGGATCGGCGACCTTGCAGTCCGGCACGGCCACCGCGACGCGGGCAAAACCATGGTGATAGAGATTGAAGAAGGGGCTGGGCATAGATGATCTCGCACTCCGTGCGCATCGCCGTGGCGGCGACGCAGTCTGTTCATTTTGCGTAGAATGCCTGTTCCAGCGTGGCCGTGGGCCACACCATCTAACGCAGGTCACTCGCAGTCCATGGATTATCGCACGCGAATCGTTTCTTCTCTGACCGAGATCGGCCAGCAGCGCTGGGATGCGCTGGTAGCGGCCCAGGCCGAAGGCAATCCCTTCCTGTCCTACGCCTTCCTGCACGCCCTGCACGAAAGCGGCGCGGCCAGTGCCGATACCGGCTGGGAGCCGCACTACCTGACGCTATGGCAAGCCGAGTCGCTGGTGGCGGCCTTGCCGCTGTACCGCAAGTTCCATTCCTATGGCGAATACGTCTTCGACTGGGCCTGGGCCGAAGCCTACCAGCGCCACGGCGTGGACTACTACCCCAAGCTGCTCTCGGCGATTCCCTTCACCCCCGTGCGCGGCGCGCGCCTGATGGCCGTCGACGACACCGCGCGCGGCGCGCTGGTGGCCGCACTACGGGCGCTGCAGGACCGAAATGAAGTTTCCTCCACCCATATCCTCTATCCCCCGCCGGAACAGGCGCAGCAACTGGCTGACGCCGGTTTCCTGCTGCGCAGCGGAGTGCAGTTCCATTGGCGCAATGAAGGGTATGGCAGTTTTTCGGAATTCGTCGACACGCTGGACCGCAAGAAGCGCAAGAACATCCTGGCCGAGCGCCGCAAGGTGGCCGAGCAAGGCGTGCGCTTCGTCTGGCTGCGCGGGGCCGAGATCACCGAGGCGCACTGGCGTTTCTTCAACCGTTGCTATCGCCACACCTATGCGGCGCACTATTCCACGCCCTACCTGAACCTGGATTTCTTCGGCCGCATCGGTGACACCATGCCGCAGCACCTGCTGCTGACGGTGGCCCTGCGCGGCGAGGAGCCGATTGCTTCTTCGCTCACCGTACATGACGACGACACGCTCTATGGCCGTTACTGGGGCGCGCTGGAACACGTGCCCTGCCTGCATTTCGAGACTGCGTATTACCAGCCGCTGGAATTCTGCATCGCCGAGAAGCTCACCTGGTTCGAAGGCGGCGCCCAGGGCGAACACAAGATGGCGCGCGGCTTCCTGCCGCAGAAGACCTGGTCGGCACACTGGCTGGCGCATCCGGGGTTCTATGATGCGGTGGAACATTTCCTGGCGCGGGAAGGGGGCGGGATCGATGGCTATATCTCGGAACTGAACGAACGCAATCCCTTCCGTGATCCGCCGCGCTGAAGATGTGCAACAAGCCGACCTGCGTACAGGGGTGACACAATAATGCCGACTGACCGAGCCTTATTCCTCGACGCCTATTACAGTGCGTGGTCCAGCCACTGGCTGGACCACGCGCAACTTCATCAGGCAATCAAAGAATCTTCAAACGTGCTATGGATCGGTAGCTACTTTGAGCTTGCCACAGCCATCGCCGATTCATCTTGGGTCATCGTTGATCTGGACCCCGAGATGTTAGCCATCGGCCGACAGCGACTTCCCAAGGTGTTAGCCGTACAGGCGGATATAACACGGCTGCCCTTCCGAGAATGTTTCGACACCATTGTCGTGCTGGGTGCTGTCACGGCCTATCTTCACAACAATACCCTGGTAGAGCGGGCGGCTCAGTCACTCAAGGCGGCGCTTATTCGGCATCCGTCAGCGCGTGTCCTCATCGATGCCTACGACCTTGATTCAATACACTGCTCAACATACTTTGATTGTCGAGGCGAATGGACCTTTGCAGACGCCCGCTATACCCATATGGCGCAAACCCAGATATCAGCCCGCAGCAATGGCGTATTCCTGTCTACCCTTACACTCTCGAAAGGAGAGGAGCAGGAACGTAGCACTGAGCATTTCCAGTTTTATCAGCGTGCCTATGCCAGCTGGGAACTGGCTGAATCGTTCGAAAGCCAGGGGCTAAGACTCATTGAACATCATGCAGATTCTCAGCATGGCCGCTTTTATCATACATACACCCATACTTAGAAGCTGGCGCCTGCTGAGGGGCAATGTGCAATGCAAGTCAACTATGAGCTTTTTGATTGCCTGACTCATGGTTGGATGCTGGCACTACACCGCGCCAAGCCTCCAGGTCTTTCCCGGTCAGTGGGTTTCCTCCCACGCTCGCCAGAATTTCTGCAGGCCATTTTGGTTTGTCTTTGATGTGGAAGCACAACCAACCCACCAGTCCAAATGGGATGGTGAACCATACAAAAAACGCAGTAAACATTTGCGCCAACACCATGCCAACACTCGGCGCATGTCGTCCCGGACCAATGAGCGGTTGGCCCCAACACAAAGCGCCCCACAATGACTGCGTAGCCGGTGGCACATACGGACCATCATCTTGCACAAAGAGAGGGCCTTCATGTTCCATGAAGCGGCGCACATGTTCCCAGCGGTCTAACAATAGCTGCACCGCCAAGGCATTGGTGCTACCACCCACTTCAAACTGGGCCACCACCGTGGGATCTTGTGGGCTTTGCACTACCACACAAGAGAGCGAAGCGAGTTCTTGGGCGACATTACCTGTGACCACGCGAGAGCGCGTGACTTGGCCGCGTATACAAGACCAGTCGTAGGTCTGGATTTGATACTTGCCACCACCCCACAGCGGCAACCAGCGAAACAACAGTGTTTGGTCAAAGAACACATGCACCTTGCCTGCGGCACGGTCAAAGAGCACAGGGGCGTAGCGGTAGCCGGTGATGTCCCAGCGAATCAGAAAGTAAAGAACTGTGGCGCTAAATGCATTCCCGCACATTAGCAAAGATCCCCAGAACCATCCGAATGACCCCAGTCGTGCGATAAGTTCATAAATGAGGAGAAAAATAAGAGGAGAGGACAACAATGCACCAAACGCTGCCATTCCCGACATCCCCGCGATTTGATCAGAGTAAGCCAACCCATGCGGATAGGCTTCGATGACCGAACCGCTTGTATTGGGGGTGCGGCTCACGCTCAAGCTATGCGGTGGCAGTAGCACCGCATCAGTGCCCAACCCCTTAAAGGCAGGCTCGTTATGCAGCGCAAAAAAAACGTCACTGGCGGCTTGCCCCGTCCAGTCGTACAGCACAAAGTCACTCTCATTGGCAGCTGGACCATCTGGCTCGAACGAACCATAGGGCTTACCTTGCGCCCCTTCTTGTTGAGCACGCTGTGCAATGCGTGCGGCTTTGCGGTCACCCTTGCTCATCATCTCTCACTCGTAAAATAGTCCGTATTGGGTCAGTCGCGCTTGACTTCCAAGGTATCTCGTGCAATGGACACCCGGGTACGAAGGTCATATATCGTATAGGTAAATCGCACAGACTCTGCGGCTTTCCATGACGGCGCGTCTAGCGGCAGCTTGAGGCTGAATACGTAGTGTCCACTGTCTTTATCTAGCGTCATGGGGGCTACGCCATCTGTTTGTGGAAGTGCGCTGGCGGGAGAAGGTGTCAGCTTGTAGGCCACGCGATGGTTTTCGTCACCCGCACTGGCTTCGATACGGGCCTCCAGCACGTCGGCACTGACATAGTTGGTGTGCCATGTGAGCGTGGCTTTGACCCCGACGGAAAGGGCATTGAAACCATCGACCTCGGCGGCCAAACCACGCTGTGCCCAGCGAATCATGGCTTCGGCGTCACTCTTGTTTTGTGGCTCTTCGGAGGCTGCGAACTTGCCTTCACTGCGTTCACCGTTGCCCCAATAGCTGCGCTTGAGGAAGACTTCATTAAGATCATCTTCCAAACTCTCTGCATACAACATACCTGCAAAACCCAGCACCCCCACCACAATGCCAATGCCTGTGAGCGATGTTCCCAGTAGTTCAGCCGCTACCGCACCACCAAGGCGGGTAACTATGAGCCGTGAAACAGCAAAGCGGGCTACCGTAGCGTTGGCAAAGGAAATAGTAGTGCCACCAAGTAGCGTGACTAAAGATATTCCAAAAAATACGGAGCTACCAAAATAAACATTGGCTGCAGCAGAATCGCCTCTTGCCAAACGAGATCTGTATTTCGCAAACGCAGCAACAGCATCAAATCCCGAACTCGCCGCCCCAGCAATACCCGCCACCAACCGCAAGGACGCCGCCATCGTAATACGGCTGGCCAACACCAGCTTGCTACCAGAGGCCTTGATTTCAAACACCGCCGCCGCCAGGCCAAACCCTCCCTCGAACAACCCCGCACTGCTGCCCATCACGGTCATCAAGGTATCGGCGTAGGCATAGCCTTCTTCGTCCTGGAGTTTGCTCAATGCACTGAGCAATGCCCGGCACTGAAAGAACCCCACGATCGCCACCACACCACCCTGGCGCGACCAAAAGGCTTTCTTGCTGGCCTGGGCAAAGCTGGCTTGCTCCTGGATCAGATGCAGTGCCGTGGACTTGGGCAGCTTGAAGCTGTGCGATAGTTTGCCCAAGGTGCCTTCGGCCACCACGTCCACCAGTTCCTCGCCTTGCCGGATGGCTTGGCGGGTGAGTTCGGCCAGTTTGGCCTCGGTCAACATCAGCGGCTGAAACTCGGCAAGCTGTAGCGCGGGGGTGTCGTGGACGCTGAGCTTGCGCAGGGTGTTGCGGCTTTGGCGGCGGGTCTGGCGGTTGGTGCTGCTTTTGGTCTCCAAGCTGGTTTCAAAGGTTCTGGGGCGCAGGCCTGCTGCCATCGCATCCAGTGTCTCCCCGGTCGGCAGCTTGACCGCGATGGTGACATACCGCTCTGCTTTGGGGTTGAGCATGATGTTCATGATGGCCGCCGTGCGGATATGCACCGCAAATGCGTGCATGACTTTTTCCGAGGTGGTCAGTGCGGCCCCTAGTTGCTTGGCCCGTTGCGGGTCCAGCATGACGGCTTGCAACTGTGCGGCTTGCTGCTGCACCTGGAGCAGGCTATGAATATGCGCTTCATGCTTTTCATGTCGAGCGTGCAGGGCTTCTTGCATGACTTCGGGCAACTCCCCGATCAGTCCATTGATCTTTTCGGCCGTGTCTTTGTGCTTGCCCGGGTCGCTTTTGATGGCGCTGAACAGGCCCCACGGCTCCAGCATGGCTTTATCGATCCATGTGGCCGGTGCCTCGGGATCTTTGCCATAGGCTTTGGCGAGCTCTTTGACGGTGAGGGGCGTAATGGCGCCACCGCCCCATATTTTTTCCTGCGCGCCCAGGTGGTCCAGGTACTCCTCGACTTGCTGCCGCGCTGTGCCGTGGGCGGCCTGGGGCTTGATGAGCGATAACTGCTGATTGAAGTCGTGACGCACGGTGACGGCCAAGGGAGCAGCGGTCAACCACTGCACGTAGTCGCTGTCAAACTTGGCGATATGGGCTTGCCATTGCTCCAGCCCCGCCTTGAATTCGTCACGGAATTGATTCAGTTCAGCCATGCGTAGCTTGCCGTGATAGCGCTCGATGCGCGACTGGCTGTCGGCTCTTGCTATGCCTTCCAAGCCTTTTTGTACTTGCGCTTCCGGCAGTGTGACCCGGTACGTAACGGGGTTGCTGCGGTTGGCCGTGATGGTGGTGCCTGGCGGGTAATACGGTTTTCCGGTCGCCCGCTCCTGGGCACGCATCTGTTGCAACTCTTCTTCGGTGATCGTCAGATGTTCCCGATAGACACCGGCGTTGCGCAGCTCTTTCTGGTAACTGAGCTTTGCTGAAAAAACCCAGTGCTCGATCATTTCGACGTGCAAAGCGGAACGCAGCTTCCAGCTTCGCAATGCATCATGGCCTTTTCCATTGGGATTGGGGGCGCCCGCCACCCATGCCTTTTGCGCTTCCACAGCACACAGGCGCAAGTGGTTGAGCTGCTCGATGACGCCCACGTCATCCGGCAACATGAGCAACAGCGATTTGTTGAGGTACAGACTCGGATGATCGAGTTTTTCCGCGGCACGCACGGCATTTTCAAGGGCTTGCGCTTGTCCGATGCGCACACTGTCGAGCGGGCGCAAGGCAAGCTCAAACGCCTTTTTATATGCGGGGCTGGCTTCTTTCACGAAATCTGCGACGTTGTGCTCCAGCGACGCCGCATTGAGCGGCAGGCATCCGGTCTTGGGAAACTCGCCTTGCATGACGATTTTTTGAGGATGCAGTTCACGTCCGCGCAAGTCCCTGAGCTTCTTTTTGCCTGCCGGCTTGCCATCGGGGCCGGGCACATCCACCAAGGGGTTCTCTGCATACTGCTGGAGCACGGTGGCTGACCACAAACGCGGCGTATAGGCCAGCCACACGGTGGCGATGTTCTTGGCGCCAGCGATACTGATGAGGTGCGCCGGCAAATTGGCGCCGCCACGCGAGCATTGTTTGGGTTCTGAAGCATTGACAAAGCCGTCTTGCAGCTTGGCGTACTGCTTCACACTAACCTGATGCATGATTTTGCGGGTCAGTCCGTTGGCCATCACTTGCCAGACATCCCAGCGCTCATTGTGCGCAAAGTACAGCTTGATGTAGCCGGCGCGTGCAATGCGGGCGACGGGCACGGTGGCTTCGCGTTTGATGCTGGCAAACTCTGCATCAAAGCTCGGCGCCCAGGCGTAGCCCGCATCACGCAAGGCTTGTGCGTGCGCCTGCGCCACCACCGAGGGCGTGACCACCTGGATTTGCAGGTCCGCACGATGGCAGGCCTGGCACGCAGCCTTGGCGCTCAGTGGCGGCGTCCCGGCGATGGCGTTGATGGTGTGGTTGGCCACTTGCTGTTGGTATTCTGCCGCTGCTTCATCAAGCATGTTTATCTTCCTGAAATCATGTTTTTATCCCCCCAACCCGATTTAGTTAGTTCTCTTGCTGCTTCAGCGCGCGCTTTGCCCAATAACGGTCTAATAAGGCAGGCAGGCTCTGGCTGAGTTTGTCACCCTGCTGCACCGCGTTGTTGACTGCTGCAATCCACTCGGCATCCTCTGCAAAGCCACTGGGCATCTGCATGGCGGTAATGGCATAGACCGCGATATCTTCACCATCGAGTCCAAGCTGTCGTGCGCGGTGCACCCATTGATGTAGCTGCTCCTGGGCGTCCGGCTGGAGGGGGCGGGCAGTGTCCTGGCATAGGTTTTTCCACTGCTGGAGCAGTTGCTGTACCAGCGGCACGTTCTCCAGTTGCAGCCACTGCAGGGTGTCCAGTCGCACAGCGGTGGGCGGCAATGGGCTCCATACAGCTTCATGCCCAGCGGCATAGGTCTTGAGTCTGCCGTTGCTATCATGGGCGATCCACACGCCCTGCCCCAGCAGGCTCTGTTTCTGGGCGGCGGTGAGCGTAGGCCAGAGCACCTCCAGATAATCGGGGTTGTACCAACGCACCCAGGATCTGCGCCGGTGGATGTCCATGCCGCTGGCGGAGGCACTGATGCGCACACCGATCTGTGCGGCAGTGTCGGGGCTGACTATCCAGCCACATACCGCCCGTTCAGCCTGTCCGGGATCATCATTGGTCTGCAGTATGTTGACCCGCTGCTGGAGCAGCGTTTCCGCATACGACTGCGAAATGCTGCTCTCCATCAAGGGGTCGTCCATGCCCGCATCGGTTTCCAGCATATAGGCCGCGACGCGGCGGCAATCCAGCGTGATGAGGCGCGGACATGCATCTTCAGGCCAGCCGGCCACATTGAGGGTGGCCGGCTTGATCAAGGCAACGTCACGTTTGCTGTCACCCAACAGTTCAAGGGGGTCCGCCAGCTCGGGGGCATAGACCAAATGAAGGTGAGACTGTGGCTGTTGGGCCTTGATCGCGGTAATGGCATCCAGTATGGCGCGACGAAAGTGTGACAACCCTTGCTGTGTGGGATTCATGAGCACTCGTTAAAAGTCCGGAAACATCGATATGCAGGTTTGTTGATCTATTGTCTGCAACACAAAATTGTGGTGGCTCGCCAGATATTTCTGAATGCAAACGACAGTCCATCCGCTTGCTTGAAACGCCCACTACAGCTTGCATCGAGCGTAACTGCAATGTCGGGTATAGGACTATTCTTCTCCTGTTCAGTTCATCGGCTCTTCGCATTTCTGAAGGGCAGCGGCTCGCGCCCCAGCGCGCCGAATGAGAATGAAAAGGCGTAAAAAAGCCGGTCCGTGCATCACACGGACCGGCCTTCACACAAGGATATGAATGATTCTATTTATTTATAGCCAACCCGATCCAGCATCTGCAACACCTTCTGCTGGTTGGCCCCGACCGCGCCCACGTTGATGACTTCGGCCTTGAACGGACCCATCTTCACCAGCGCCGGGTTGTCGGTCTTCACGCTCTTGACGGCGGGCCATTCATTGTTGCCTTCGGCGAAGTAACGCTGCGCCGAATCGCTGGCCAGGTATTCCAGGAATTGCACCGCCTCAGCCTTGTGCGGGGCGTGCTTGGCCACGCCGCCACCGGCGATGTTGACGTGTGCGCCATAGGTCTTCTGGTTGGGCCAGACGATGCCGACCTTTTCCATCAGGGCCACGTCTTCCGGCTTGGTGGAACGCAGCAGGCGCGCCACGTAGTAGGAGTTGGAAATGGCCACGCCGCACTCACCGGAACCGACCGCCTTGATCTGGTCGGTGTCGCCACCCACCGGTTGACGCGCCTGGTTGGCGACCATGCCCTTCAAGATGGCTTCGGTCTTGGCCGCGCCATCATGTTCCAGCAGCGCGCCGAACAGCGAGACGTTGTAGGGGTGCGAGCCGCTGCGGGTGCACAGCTTGCCCTTGTTCTTGGGCTCGCCCAGGGCTTCGTAGGTGTCCACGTCTTCCGGCTTGACGCTGGCCTTGTTGTAGACGATCACGCGGGCGCGGGTGGAGAAGCCGAACCACTGCGTGCCTTCGCTACCCTCCTTGCTGTGCAGGTTGGCCGGGATGCGCTCATCGAGCAGCTTGGACTTGACCGGCTGGAACAGGCCCTCGCTCTGCGCCTTCCACAGGCGCGCCGCATCCACCAACAGGATCACGTCGGCCGGGCTGGACGCGCCTTCGCTCTTCAAGCGCGCCAGGATGCCGGCATCATCGCCATCGACACGATTGATCTTGATGCCGGTGGCCTTGGTGAAATCGGCGTAGAGCGCGTCATCGGTCTGGTAGTGACGTGCCGAGTAGAGATTCAACACTTTTTCCTGCGCGAAGCTGGAAGCGGCAATGGCAGCCAGCATGGCGCCGAGGGCGAGTTGACGGGGGAACATGGACCATCCTTTTCAAAAAGAGTGAACGACCGCCGTGGCGAAACGGGGTTTTCTTTTTGGCGCGGAAGGCGGTCCGAGGGACTGGGCTGTCGCAGTGGGCGATCTCGGGATCGCCTCGTTGTGGCTCATGGCTGAGCGGTTCATTGACCGCTGGCGACTATAGCACAAATAAGAAGCATTATCATCTTCCTCGCCGTGCTCCCCCATGAATCACAACCTGAACAGCAAAACGCCCTTGCCGGCAGGTGCGCGGCAAGGGCGTTGTTCAGGCAGGGGGATGAAGACAGATGTCAGAGATCTGAGTTCAGAGATCAAATGACTTTGACCGCGAAGTCCACGCCGATGCCGGCCCACCATTCCTGCTCCTTCTGGAACCAGAAGGAAATGCTGGGATGTTCCTTGATGTAGTCGCGCCGGATTTCCAGGTCGACCCGGGTCTTGAACTTGACGCGCACCTTGTCCAGGTCCAGCGTGATATGCGCATGACGGAACATCACCGCCAGTCGCAATGCCAGCACGGCCTTGGCGAAATCGACATCGGCCAGCATCTCGCTGATCTTCTTGAGGTTGCCCTTCTGCCCCAGGATCAGGGTACTCATCAGGCGTGCTCGCGGG
>NZ_BADI01000166.1:0-1180 GCF_000333555.1 Herbaspirillum sp. B65
CGGATAAGCATTTATTGTTATTTTACTGGCAGCGCCGTGGTCACCTTGAAAGACTTGCACATTGTCAATCAGGCGTGCGCAGCTTCCTACATTCTTGGGCAAGCGCGGCCATAAAAAGCCCGATTCAAGCCTCCTGGTCGGGGATACGCTCCAGATCCTGCAGCCAGACGGTGGCCTCGCCATCGCTGGGCGCCCGCCAATCCCCACGCGGCGAGAGTGAGCCGCCGGTGCCGACCTTGGGCGCATTGGGCACGCAGGAGCGCTTGAACTGGCTGGTCTTGAAGAAGCGATAGACGAAGATGCCCAGGTTTTTCTTGATCTGCGGCAAGCTGTACTGGTTGCGCGCACCATGCAGCCCCTCCGGCCAATGGCCGACATTGCGGTCCTGCCAGGCGCTGTGGGCCAGGAAGGCCACCTTGGCCGGGGTGAAGCCGTAGCGCAGGATGTAGTACAGGTTGAAGTCCTGCAATTCGTAGGGACCGATGAAGTCCTGGGTACGCTGCCCCGGCTCGCCCTCGGACGCGCCCGGCACCAGCTCCGGGCTGATCTCGGTTTCCAGGATGTGGATCAGCACTTCCGGCTGTTTCAGCTCCAGCGAACCCGATTCGGCCACCCAGCGCACCAGGTGGGTGATCAAGGTCTTGGGCACGCTGGCATTGACGTTGTAGTGCGACATGTGGTCGCCCACGCCATAGGTACACCAGCCCAGCGCCAGCTCGGACAGGTCGCCGGTGCCGATGACGATGGCGCCATGATGGTTGGCCAGGCGGAACAGGTGATTGGTGCGCTCGCCGGCCTGCACGTTCTCGAAGGTGATGTCATAGACCGGCTCGCCGCGCGAATACGGGTGCCCCAGATCCTTCAACATCTGTTCGCAGCTGGGACGGATATCGATTTCCTGCGCCGCGCAGCCGACCTGCGCCATCAACTGATGCGCCTGCACCAGCGTGCGGCTGCTGGTGGCAAAACCGGGCATGGTGTANGCCAGGATATTGGTGCGCGGCAGGCCCAGCTTGTCCATGGCCTTGGCGCAGACCAGCAGCGCATGGGTGGAATCGAGCCCGCCCGACACCCCGATGACCACTTTTTTCACCCCGACGACGACAGCCGCTGCACCAGCGCCTGCACCTGGATGTTGNNTAACTCGCGGCAGCGCAGCTCGCGCTGCTCGGCATTGGCC
>NZ_BADI01000165.1:0-6375 GCF_000333555.1 Herbaspirillum sp. B65
GAATAGAAGCCCACGCCGAATTGGCCGATCAGAGCGGCATCCTTTTGCTGTTCGCCGACAGGGCGCGAGAAGAATTCCTTGGTGCCCGACTTGGCGATGGTGCCCAGATGCGAGATGGCCTCGTCACGGTTCATGCCGATGCCGTTGTCGGAAATGGTGATGGTGCGCGCTGCCTTGTCGAAGCTGATCTTGATCTTCAGTTCCGGGTCGTCCTCGAACAGGCTGCCATTGTTGATGGCTTCGAAGCGCAGCTTATCGGCCGCATCGGAAGCATTGGAGACCAGCTCGCGCAGGAAGATTTCCTTGTTCGAATACAGCGAGTGGATCATCAACTGCAGCAGTTGCTTGACTTCGGCCTGGAAGCCCATGGTCTGTTTTTCGGATGCCATGTTTTTGTCCTTATTGAAGAAATGAATGAGTGAAATAGGCAGAGGCAATCGCCCGTGGGCTGGATATAGGGAGAGACTAGTGGTTTTTCAACTGCGATTTTTACAGTTTTTGTCGCCGCAAGTGCCCAGGCTTGTTTCTTTGGGGCATCAATTGCATAGGCTGACCATTTTTGCCAATGTTGGTTTTTATCAAGTCAATTGAAATTAAACGACTTTTTGCTGCTCTTTGTAATTGAGTTGCAATCCGGCAGTGTTAGAATTATTTTGACAAAAATGTAATAAATTCAATCAACTGATTGAACAGATGTGCAAGCCGGTACTCGCCAAGAAAAAAAAGATGAGTCCCCGGTTTGATGACGGGAATCGCAGCGAGAGGGCTGCCGATTCTTTCCTTGGGTGAGGTTGGGCAGGGGAGGCCGGTGCGATACCGGCTGATGGCGTTGATGATAGTTCTCAAAAGCAAGCGTTTCGTACTCGCAGTGTCACTCGGGCTGGCCGCGCATCCTGCGGCGGTGGTGTGGGCTGCGGACAAGTCGTCGCCTTCGGGCGAGTCAGCCGTATCAGGCCAGGTCCAGCCGGCCAGGCTGGACAATACCTTGGATGCGCCGCCGCAGATACGGCTGGGCGCGGATCCGGCCGGACCGTCGGCCACCGATTACCGTTTGCCGGGTTTGCCGGCTGACACCCCGGCACCCTCGGCCCAGGATGAGATCCTGTTGCTGTTGCGCCAGTCCGATCCGGACTTTTCCGGTAACCGGATTGCCCTGCCGCAGATCAGCATCGTCACCGAAGGAGAGACGGTGCCTGACCTGACCCTGCGCAGCGTGCTCGATCTGGCGCTGGGCAACAGCTACAGCTTTGCCGCCACCGCCGCCCAGGCCGACCAGGCCCGTTATGCGGCCAAGGCCACCGCCGGGCAGTTGGGACCGACCCTGGACGTGCGGGCGCAGAAGGGCAATGAATATTCCTCGCCGTCGTCGGTGCTGGACCCCAACACCGGTCAGATCCAGCGCGCTTCCTACCACAAGCGCTGGGACGTAACCCTGATCGGCCGTCAGCCCATCTTCGCGCCCGGCTCCTACTACGACTACCGCAAGTCCAGCTCGCTGGCCGACGCCGCCGACCTGCGTCGCGACGATGCCCGCGAAAACCTGTACTACAACGCCATCAAGGCGTATTACGACGTCATGCGCGCCTATGCCACGCTGTCGTTCTCGCGCAGCTATGCGCAGCGCATGGGCAGTTTGCTGGATTACATGAGCAAGCGCCTGGAAAGCGGTGGCGCCAGTCGCATCGACTTCGAACGCGTGCGCGGCCGCTCGCTGACTGCGCAATCGGCGGTGGCCGAGGCCGAGGGTGCACTGGAAAGCGCCATGGTGAGCCTGAACCAGATCACCGCCCGCAGATCGAGCAGATCGAAGTGCCGGATCACATGATGCCGGTGGTGCCCGACACCTCCAAACTGGCCCTGCAGGATATCTACGAGACCAATCCCGGCGTGCGTGCCGCGCGGCGCGATGTCGATGCCGCCAACCTGGAGCTCAAGTCGGCGCGCGCCAAGTTCTCGCCCACGCTGGCCGTGGAATGGACCCAGACCAAGACCCGCGGGGCGGGCGGCGCCATCGATACCACCGACAACAGCCTGCAACTGACCACCGACCGGCGCCTGATGATGGTGGTCACCATGAACCTGCTCAATGGCGGCTCCGACGTGTACTACAGCAAGCAGGCCGGTGCCAAGTACGTGGAAAAGAGCAATACCGCGCTGGACCTGGAACGGAAGTTGCGTGAGCAGATCGAGATCAACTACCGCACCCTGGGCGCGGTGAGAAAGCGCATGGAAATCTCGCGCCAGGCCTATCTCACCAATGCCAACGTGGCCGATGTCTTCCTGGAGCAGCTCTCCACCGGCAGCAAGCAATTGCTCGACGTGCTGGATGCCTACCAGCAGGCTTACCAGGCACGCATGGATTTTGCCAACCTGCTGTTCCAGCAGGCCGACATCAGCTACCAGATCCTGCGCAACACCGGTCGCGCCTCGGCGCTGGAAACCCTGCCCACGCGGGCGTCAAACAAGACGGGGGAATGATGGAGGGAGGCAAGGAACAGAATTTCTGGCCAGGCTTCGTGGACGCGCTGTCCAACGTGGTGCTGGTGATGATCTTCGTGGTGGTGGTGTTCGTGGTGACCCTGTTTTACTACTCGCAGAAACTGGCGCAGATGAAGGTCAGCAAGCTGATCTCGCAAGGCCAGGCGCAGGTGGTGGGTGAATCCAAAGCCAAGAAGACCGATACCATCGCCACCGCCGACAGCACCAGCACGAATAGTGCCGAAACGGCGGGCGAGCGCGAAAAGGCGCAGGAGATCGAACAGTTGAAGCGCGAAGTGGCCAGCCTCAAGGCCAAGCTGGCCGCGCCCCCGTTGCAATCCGATAATGGCAGCCTGCGCAGCGATGCTGCGCCGTCCAGCCCCAATGCGATCCAGGTCAAGACCGAACCCAACGACAAGCCAGTGGCGCCGGGTCTGCGCATCGACACCAATGAAAAGGCCGTCACCCTCAACTTCGATGCCGATTCCACCCAGTTGAATGAAGAGGGCAGTCGTGCGCTCGACAAGAGCATCGGTGACTGGGTGCGCCGCGCCAAGTCCAGCCAGGGCAAGATCGTGGTCACCGGCGTGATCGGCAGTGGCGCCTACAGCGAGAGCCGGCGCCGCGCCTACTATCGCACCGTGGCGGTGCGCAACTACCTGATCGACGCTGGCGTGGACAAGGAGCGCGTCACCAGCCGCGTGGCCACCGATGAAAACGGCAGTGGCAACGATGCCCGCGTGATCGTGCAATACCAGGCCGCAGCAAAATGACGCTCTCGCTCAAGCCCGGCACCGGCCACGGGATCGCATCCCGCAGCAAGGGCTTCATGCGCCGCGTGGCACCGCGCCTGGATCGCCGACTGGGCGAGCTGCAGGCCATGCCGCGACCGCGTCTGGCGGTGCTGGCCTGCGCGGTGCTGCTGGTCTTGCTGGTGGTGTGGTCCATCTTCGCGCCCATCGACATGGTGGTGCGCGGCAGTGGCCGCATCGTTGCCTCCGAACACAACCAGGTCATCCAGCACCTGGAGGGGGGCATCGTCTCGGCCATCCTGGTGCGCGAAGGGGCGGTGGTCAAGAAGGGCCAGACCCTGATCTCGATTGCCGATGTGCGCGCCAATGCCGACCTCGGTGAAGGGCGCGTGAAGATCCTCGGCCTGCGTGCCAAGATCGCCCGCCTGAGTGCCGAAGCCTCGGGTGCCGCCAGCTTGCAGATGCCCGCCGACCTGGATCACGACGACCCCGCCGTGCAGAGCGAGCAGGCCGCCTTTGCCGCGCGCTCGGCCAAGCTCATGCAGGAACTGTCGGTGCTGCGCGAACAGGCGGCCCAGCGCCAGGCCGAACTGGGCGAGGCCATCAGCCGCCAGAAGAGCCAGGCCAGCGAACTGGACCTGGCCCAGCGCCAGTACAAGCTGATCCACAACATGCTCGAACGCAGCGCCGCTTCGCAACTGGAAGACATCCAGGCCGCCGCCCGCGTGCAGGATGCGCAGAGCAAGCTGGCCGCCAACGATGCCATGATCCCGCGCCTGAAGGCGGCCATTGCCGAATCGCAGGCCAAGATGGGCGAGGCTGCCTCGCGCTTCCGCTCCGACGCCCGCACCGAACTGACCGCCGCCGAAACCGAACTGGCGCGCCTGCAGGAAGAGATCAAGTCGCGCAATGACCGCGTCTCCCGCTCCGAGGTCAAGGCACCGATGGATGGTGTGGTCAACCGCGTCATGATCAATACCGTGGGCGGCGTGGTGCGCCCGGGCGACCCCATCATCGAGATGACCCCCAGCGACGACAAGCTGGTCATCGAAGCCCGCATCTCGCCCACCGACCGGGCCGAACTGGTGCCCGGTGCGCGCGCCCCGGTCAAGGTCTCCGGCTATGACTATGGCGTCTATGGCGCCATGGACGGCGTGGTCACCGAGATCAGCGCCGACACCGTGCCGGACGACAACAACCCGCGCGGCGAACGCAGCTACCGCATCAAGATCGCCGTGCAACGTGGCGACCATGCGTTGCAGCGCAAGCTGGCCCTGATGCCCGGCATGACCGCCAGCGCCGACATCATCGTCGGTCGCCGCACGGTGTGGCAGTACCTGATGTCGCCGCTGTCGCGCTTCGGCCAGGGTGCCCTGCGGGAGCCGCGATGAACCCGCTCATCCTGTTCCATGCACATCTATATCCGTCGCTCAGGCCCATCCACCAAGGTTTGAGGGCCGTTGACGTTTTCTGCACCAAGCACTTTCCCTGCGTCCTTTTCTCCGAAACCTCGCTCGTATGAAAAACCTTCGCCAGTTCTACGCACTTGCCGCCATCCCGACACTGCTGCTGTTATTGGGCGCCTTCCTGTTCCGGGGATTCGTGGGTCATGCGATCCAGATCAATCCCTTTCTGAACCTGTTCATCATCGCCGTGGCCGTATTCGGGGTGAGCCTGATCGGCTACAACTTGTACCGCGTCAATTGGGAATACGCCAAACTGATGCAGTTCTACGACCGCACCAAGGCCGGTGAATCGATGGAAAGCCTGGTCAAGGCGCCCGAGTTCGACGGCACCGAGATTGGCCAGGTGCTGGTCTCGGTGGCCAGCACCAAGGGTCGGCTGACCTCGCGTATCGAACAGGAAACCATCGAAGGCTCGCTGCACGACCTGCGCGCCCACCTCGATGCCAAGACCGAGTTCCCGCAATTCCTGACCGGCTTCATGATTGCGCTCGGTCTGCTGGGGACCTTCATCGGCCTGCTCGAAACCCTGGTCAGCACGGCCGCGCTCATCGATGGCTTCGGCAAGGCCAGTGCCGGCGGCGACATGGATGCTTCCTTCATGCACCTGGTGGCCGACCTGCAAAAGCCGCTGGCCTCGATGGGTACCGCCTTCTCGGCCTCCATGTTCGGCCTGATCGGTTCGCTGGCTCTGGGCCTGACGCTCACGCCCTTGCGCGCGGCCAGCAAGAAGCTGGTCACCCGGGCTCGCGAATGCATCAGCGACATGGTGCAGCACGTAGTGCATGACATGAGCGGCCCGGCCGCCACCCAGCGCCAGGGCGTCTCGGAAACCTTCCTGGCCGAATTCCTGCAAGACCTGATGGTATTGCAGCGCGAATCCATCATGGCCGCCCGCAACAGTTCGGAAGCCTCGCTGCAGGCTGGCATCAAGCTGGAAGGCTTGAACGATCGCTTGAACAACATCGTCCAGCTCTTCAACGACAGCATGGAAGAGTCGCGCAGCCTGCGCCAGCTGGTGGCCTTCGGTCCGCGGATGCATGAGACGGCGCAGCAGACCCTGGAAGAAATCCGCAACGTCGGCCAGTTGATCAATACCAAGATCACCTCGGCCCGCGACCTCTCCGACAGTCTGTCTTCGCTGGAAGAACGCCTCTCGGTCAATGGCGACATCGCCAACCGCACCTTCGAAGTGCTGCCGCAGATCGTCACCACCATCCAGGCCGGCCAACTGGCGCTGTCTTCGGCCTTGACCTCGCTGCAGGCACAGCAGGGCGAAATCTCCAATATGAATGAAAAGACTGCGCAGAACATCGCGCAACTGCCGGCCCTGTTGAACCAGATCTCGGTGCGTCTGGCCGATGAAATGGGCGCCATCCAGTACCAGGGTGAATTGCAGGCCACGGTGGCGGCGCGCCTGAACGAACTGGGCAGCACCATCGGCGAGAACTCCAGCAACATGGCCCGTGATGCACTCTCGGCACGCCAGTTGCAGATCGACCTGGCCAAGCACATGGCGACCCAGAACGATCGGGTCAAGAACCTGGGCGCGATCCCGCAATCGCTGACCTCGATCACCGAAGCCCTGATGCGCCAGAACATCAACTGGCAGACCGTCATCGAGGAAATGCGCAGCGGCCGCCAGACCATGGTCAAGGACTTGCGGCTGGAGCTGCGCGAAG
>NZ_BADI01000164.1:0-2822 GCF_000333555.1 Herbaspirillum sp. B65
GCCTCCTCTGGACGGTCTGCCGGTGTCGGCCGTGGTGTTCGTGCTGGCCTGGATCGGACAATTCATCGGCCACCGGATCGAGGGCAAGAAGCCCTCTTTTTTCGAGGACTTGCGCTTCCTGCTGGTGGGGCCGTTGTTCGTGCTGGCATTTCTGTATAGGCGTTGGAATATCTCGTATTGAAGACGAAATGTCCCGGATGTCCGTAACTGTGCAGCTTTGTATTAAGATGTAACGGATTGTCCACATCGGCGCCAAACACGCGATCATGACGCGTTCGCGCGGATGCACGAATTCCATGCCGCCCGCAGATGGGCCAACTTCAGTTATCAGTCGGAGTTTTTGTATGAAGAAATTGCTTGTGATCGCAGCGCTGGGCTCCCTGGTAGCCGGCTGCGCAGTGACCCCCAACTCGGCCAGTGTCTATAACACCCGCCAGGCCCAAGGTGAACAGACCGTGCGCATGGGCGTGGTCGAATCGATTCGCAACGTGACCATCGACAAGGGTTCGACCGGTATCGGTACCCTGGGCGGTGCGGCACTGGGCGGCATCGCGGCCGGTTCCAACATCGGCGGCGGCAACGGCGCCCTGGCGGCCGGCATCGTCGGCGCCCTGGCCGGCGGCGTGCTGGGCAACCAGGCCGAAGCGCACCTGAACAACCGTCCGGGCCTGGAAATCACCGTGCGCCTGGACAATGGCGAATTGCGCGCCATCACCCAGGATGCGGACGAACCTTTCCGTGTCGGCGAGCGCGTGCGTCTGCTGTCCAATGGTCGGACCACCCGTGTGACGCACTGATTGACGCGTGCCGACTAAAGAAGCAGGACTGCGGTCCTGCTTTTTTTGTGGCTTCACACGGCGGGCGGGTTCACTCCTGTTGCCGCTGCATCCATTGGGCACGCTGTATTCGATAAAGGTGGTGCAGGCGCAATGGATGGCCGTCGGGCAAGCACGGATGCTGAAAGTCTTCTTGCACATCCGATGTCATACCCAGTCGCTGCATCACTGCCAGCGAGCGTTTGTTGGCCGGCACCGTAAAGGCGACGATTTGCGGCAAGCCTAGTTTCAAGAAACCGAAATCCAGTGCGTAGCGCGCCGCCTCCGTAATGTAGCCTTGGCCCCAAAAAGCAGGGGCCAAACGCCACGCGATTTCCACGGCGGGAGTGAAATGCGCCTCAAAGCCGACCTGCATCAAGCCAATCAGTCCGGCAAATTCGCTCATGCCTGGGATCTCCAATACCCATGGGCCAAAGCCGTGCTGGATGAAATGCTCTTCGATCTTGTTCGCCATGGCATCGCTTTGCACACGCGTCAAGCAGGCAGGAAAGTGTTGCATGACCTTTACGTCGGCATTGATGGCGGCCAGCGCTTGCCGGTCTTCGGCTCGCCAGTTGCGCAGTAGCACGCGCGACCCGCGCAGCAAGAGATCTTCAGGGGCTGGTAGCGTCATTGTTCTTGGGTGTTTGTTTGATCTTCAGCATCCACATGTAAATCACCGTCTGCAACAAGGCCACCGTACTGCCGACAATGACTTCCCCCACGCGCATGAACGCCAGGTGCAATTCCTCGTTCAGTCCGTTGCCGGTAAAGGCCGCCGACAGCAGGATCACCACCGTGGCCGGTCCCAGTCGCCAGTTGCTGGGATAGTTCTGCAACAGCATGGCCACCACCACGGCCGCCGTCAGGGCAACCAGCATGGCCATGAAGGTCGGGCCAAACAGCACCAGCGCGATGCAGGAGACGATGCAGCCGGAAATGGTATTGATCAGCCGCGCCCGGAAGTTGGCCTTGGCCATGGTCATGTCGGGCTCGGTGACGATGATCAGCGAAATCATGGCCCAGTAGGGCTCTTCGATACCCAGTGCGCGCAAACCGTACCACAGGATCAGACAGCCGGAGAGGATCTTGACCAGGTAGACCAGGGCGTTCTTGCGGGGATTGATGAAGTGCAGTTCCATGGAGAGCGTTGGAGCGAGAATGGGCCGATCTTAGCAGGCTAGCAGCCGATATGAACGAAAACGCCGCCTGCAGTCACCCGGCAGGCGGCGTCTCAGCCCGCCAGCCTATGACGGCCCGGCGGGGTACTCCACGATATGAAGTTACTTACTTGGCAGCCATGGCCAGCAGCATGTCGTTGAGACGCTTGACGAAGCTGGCCGGGTCAGCCAGTGCACCGCCTTCGGCCAGCAGAGCCTGGTCGTAGAGGATGTGCGACCAGTCATCGAAGCGTGCTTCTTCATATTTCAGACGCTGCACCAGCGGGTGGTCCGGGTTGATTTCCAGGGTTGGCTTGGACTCCGGCGCCGCTTGACCAGCGGCCTTCAACATGCGCACCAGATTGCCGGACAGTTCATTTTCATCGGCCACCAGGCAGGCCGGAGAATCGGTCAGGCGGAAGGTCACGCGCACCTCCTTGGCCTTGTCACCCAGGGCGGTCTTCATCTTCTCGACCAGCTCTTTGTACTCGGCCTGGGTTTCTTCGTGCTGCTTCTTCTCGGCTTCGTTTTCCAGCTTGCCCAGGTCCAGCCCACCCTTGGCGACCGACGCCAGTTCCTTGCCCTCGAACTCGGTCAGGAAGGACAGCATCCATTCATCCACACGGTCGGTCAGCAGCAGCACTTCCACGCCCTTCTTGCGGAAGATTTCCAGGTGCGGGCTGTTCTTGGCGGCCTGCCAGGTCTCGGCGGTGACGTAGTAGATCTTGTCCTGGCCTTCCTTCATGCGACCCACGTAATCGGCCAGCGCAACATTCTGCACGTCGCTGTCGTTATTGGTGGAGGCAAAGCGCAGCAGCTTGGCGATGCGTTCCTTGGTGGCCGCATC
>NZ_BADI01000163.1:0-1589 GCF_000333555.1 Herbaspirillum sp. B65
GAAAGACCAGCCCAGCACCTCTCCATAGACCGAGACCAGGGCGCATTGCAGCCCGGATGTGCCCAGATCCACCGCCAACACCAGCGGGGCGTGTTTTTCGTCGGCGGGGCTGGCGAAGCTATAGGTCATCGGTCTAGAACTTTCTGCTCACGGCCACAATGACGGCTGATTTCTGGGTTTCGCGCACGTTCTCTCCATCCTGGACCAGGTACAGCTCGCGGTTGCGCACGCGGGTAAACACCCAGTTGGCACTCCAGTCGAAGCCCCAGCGCTTGTGGTTGATGCCGATGCCGTAGTCGCTGAAGTTGGCCTCGGAAAAGTTGGCTACGTTCTGATAGCCCGCATGTAAGCTCAGGTTGGTGATGGGGTTCAGGGCGATCTTGTAGTTCAGGTCATAGAGCATGGTGCCCCGCGAATTGTGTTCGCCCCGCGCATAGCACTGGTTGACCTTGGAGCCGGGATCGGTGAGCGCGGCGACCTGGTCGGGGGCGAACTGCAGCAAGCCGCCGCAGACCGTGCCGGTGTCGGCGCCCCGGTAGGTGGGCGACAGTACACGCATGATGCGACCTTCGAGCGCACCATAGCCGATCTCCAGCACGGCAAAGCGGCTGTTGAAGCTGGTTGCGCGGGTATCTGCGGTGCCCGTCGGCGAGCTCAGATCGATCTGGTGCGGTGCGTTCACTTGCGCGCCGGGGAAGATTTCGGCCGCTGCACCCACGCCGAAATGCCATGCATCGGGATCGCCGAAGCGATATCCCCCAGCCAGGGTCAGGTCCAGCCCATCGCCAGCGGGGAAGGATTTCTTGCTCACCGTGACCAGTTCGGCCAAGGCCACCAGACCACTGGCATGGGCATAGTTCAGACTCAGCTTCACCGCCGGTTGCATCAGCGAATCCGATATGCCGCGGGTGCGCTGGTCGCTCAGGAATTTGACCTCGGTATCGAGTTGTTGACTCACTGTGGTCCGATCGGCCGCGCTGTCGGCCGGGGTTCCTGCTAAGCAGGTACTTGTGATTGCGACTGCCAAGACTCCCTGTACTGATGATGCGATCACTCTTTTGCAATGCATGGCAAAACTCCTCTCATCGTTTTTTTTGGGGGGGGCGACCAGCTACTTGTAGGCATCTCTGTCGGCCATGCTCTGGCCGGCCGGAGTCGATCTCCTTATCCGGGTTTGCACACCGGGCTCGGCGGGATGCGCTCGACGCGGGTGAAGCTCTCGGTCTCGCCCAGCATTTCCACGCCCACGAAGGCGCGGATGTTGAGCATTCCGTCCTTCACGCGCAGGGTGGCCTTGTAGTTCTTCTTGCTGCGCGGGTCGTAAGCCCAACCGTCGCGCCAGGCGCCATGTTCGAAGTGATCCAGTTGGGCGATACGCACATTGCAGGTGTCGGTGGGCTGTCCTGCGTCCTTGTCCCAGACGATCTGGGCGCATAGGGCGCCGGTCTTGTCAGGGCAATCATCGACCTTGATGACTGCATCACCGGATCCGGTAGCCCACAGTCCTTTGGCATCCGCGGGTTCGTCTGCATGGGCCAGCACGCCGCTCGTACAGCTCAGGGCTGCCAGCAGAAGCATCAGGTGCGGCG
>NZ_BADI01000162.1:0-1936 GCF_000333555.1 Herbaspirillum sp. B65
CCGGCGCATTCAGCGATGCAGCCATCGGACGGGGCAAGACAGTCAACTTGAGCAACAGCATCTCCGGGGCTGACAGCGGCAATTACACGCTCATCGGCCAGAGCACGGCACTGGCCGATATTACCGCTGCGGGTTCGGCCCAGACGCCGTCTGTGGGGGCAAGCGCACCCGCGGCGCCCACGCCCAGCGCCCAGGCCGTGACCGTGCGCAATGTTCTCACGCAGGTGCAGTCGACCGTCCTGCCGCCGCAAGCCAGCGCGCAACCGCAGTCGCTGAGTCTGTCGTCCACGCTGGTGGTGCGCTCGCAACAGGATGATGCAGCTCCCGCAGCCGGCAACGAGAGTAGCAGCGGCAATGCCGGTGGCAGGGGCGGCAGCAGTCTGGTCAATACCAGTACCGGTTTTGGTACGCCGCCGCCCAGCCTGAACATCCAGAACGGTGGCATCCAGTTGCCGCCCGTGGCCATCAGTACCCCCCAATAACCGATCATGATCCCCATGTCTTTGTTGTCATCTCGTTCGCCTCTGCTTCACCCGATCGCCGCCGCCCTGGTGCTGGCGGGACTGGCCCCGCTGGCCAGCGCCCAGACGCCCCCCGACGCCGGCACCATCCTGCAGCAATTGCAACCTGCGCTGCCGGCACCACCGGCCACCAGTGCGCCTTCGCTCAAGCTGGAACCGCGCGCCGAGTCCGCCCTGCCGCAGTCCGCACCCTTCGAGGTCAAGCGCTTGCAGATCACGGGCAATACCGTATTTGCCACCGAGTCCCTGCATGAGCTGGTCGCAGGCGAAGAAGGCAAGTCGCTCACGCTGGCGCAGGTCAATACACTAGCCGAGCGCATTACGCGTTACTACCACCAACAGGGTTATCCGCTGGCCCGCGCCATCATCCCGGCGCAGACCATTCGCGATGGCGTGGTGGTGATCCAGGTAGTGGAGGCGCGTTATGGCCAGGTGCGCCTCAACAACCAGAGTGTGGTCAGGGACAGCCTGCTGCAAGCCACTCTCGATGGGCTGCAAAGTGGTGCGGTGATCGAGGACGATGCGCTTAACCGCAGCTTGCTGCTGCTCTCGGACGTCCCCGGCGTGGCCGTGGCGGCCACGCTCCAACCCGGGGCCAGCGTGGGCAGTTCTGACGTCACCGTCAACACCACCACCAATCCGACCACGCTGGGCACTGTGGCACTGGACAACTACGGCAACCGCTATATCGACCGGGTCCGTGTGTCGGGCAACCTGAACGTGGTCAATCCGCTGCGTCATGGCGATCTGCTCAGCGCGACGGTACTGAGCACCGGCAGCGGCATGAACTATGGTCGTTTGTCCTATGACATTCTGGTCAATGGTCAGGGCACCCATGTCGGCACCGCCTACTCTTATCTGCGCTACAAGCTGGGCAGTGAACTGTCGGCATTGGGCGCCAACGGCACGGCCAGCGTGGTCAGCCTGTGGGGCCGGCATCCGCTGTTGCGCAGTCGTGAGGCCAACGTCTATGCGCAACTGCAATTGGACGGCAAGCGCCTGCACGACCACGTCGACGCCAGTGCGCTGCGCACGGACCGTCATCTGCTGAACTGGGTGATGAGTCTCAATGGCGATATCCGCGACAACCTGCTGGCTGGTGGCATCAGCATCTGGAGCCTGGGCTGGACCAGCGGCCGGGTATTCTTCGATGATGCCGCCGCCGCCTCGGCTGATGCGGCAGCCGGGCAGACCCGGGGGTGGCTTTGCCAAGTGGAATGCCAATTTCTCGCGCCTGCAGGGCATCTTCACGCGCGATGCGGTGTATCTCCAACTGGCGGCGCAATGNAGTGACAGCAAACTGGATTTCGCCGAAAAGATGACGGCAGGGCGGCCCTTATACCGGGCGCGCCTATGATATCGGCGCCATGACCGGTGACATTGGTTATGTTCGCCCTGTCGAATGGCGGCATGAA
>NZ_BADI01000161.1:0-1142 GCF_000333555.1 Herbaspirillum sp. B65
TGGCCTCAGCCGAGGTCTTGACGATCAAGTAGGGCGTGACGCTGTGGTAGCCCGATGCAAATGCGCAAGGCGGTTGCGGGATGCTGCTTTGCTGGGAGGGGATGTTCATATCGTCTCCTCGGTCTGCGCCGGTAGCCGCACTATAGCAGCAATGCCGGGCGCAATGAGGAGACGGTGTTATTGCAGATGCGTGGTTCAGGCGAATTCGGACAGCAGATTGACTTGCTGGGCGAAGATCTTCGGGCTGCCGGCGATGACGTCGCCCTTGTAGAGGTAGTCGGAGTCACCCTTGAAGGTGCCCACGATACCGCCTGCTTCGGTCACCAGCAGGGAGCCGGCGGCGATGTCCCAGGGCTTCAAGCCCTTTTCGAAGAAGCCATCCAGGCGACCGGCAGCCACATAGGCCAGGTCCAGCGCGGCGGCGCCCGGGCGGCGCAGGCCGGCGCAGTGTTCGGTCATGACCTTGAACATGGTGACGTATTCGTTCAAGCCATCCAGGTCGCGGAAGGGGAAGCCGGTACCGATCAGGGCATCGGCGATCTTGTCGCGCTTGCCCACGCGGATGCGCTTTTCGTTCAGGTAGGCGCCAGCGCCCTTGGAGGCGGTGAAGAGGTCGTTGCGGGTAGGGTCGTAGACCACGGCTTGCGTGATGATGCCGCGCTGTTGCAGGGCGATCGAGACGCAGTATTGCGGGAAACCGTGGATGAAGTTGGTGGTGCCGTCCAGCGGATCGATGATCCAGACGTTTTCGTTTTCATCGTGCAGGTTGTCGGAGGCACCGGATTCCTCGGCCAGGATGGCGTGGTCGGGGTAGGCGTTCTTGAGCACGTCGATGATGGCATCCTCGGCTGCCTTGTCCACCTCGGTGACGAAGTCGTTGTGCGACTTCTTCGACACTTTCAGCAGCGACACGTCGAAGGACGCGCGGTTGATGATGGTAGCGGCGCGGCGGGCTGCCTTGATCGCCGTATTGAGCATGGGTGGGATGATCATTGCTATGGTTCCGTTAAAATGACGGCCATCGATGACGATGGCTGCGGTGCTCATCGTCGCCATGACCGACCAGCCGGCCCTGCACGCGAACTCTGCGGTACAGGACAGGCCAGGCGGAACCCGGCTCAAACCAGTGCGACGATGAAATA
>NZ_BADI01000160.1:0-856 GCF_000333555.1 Herbaspirillum sp. B65
CAGGTGATGCGGGCCACCGCCACGGTGCGCACGAATTCGAATTCATCCAGCGGCGCCACGTCTTGCAGCGGCGTGCCGGCAATCGGTACCAGGTGATTGATCGGCACCGATTGCGGCGGCACCGGCAGGCTGGCCAGTTGCGCGATCAATCCGGCGCGCTGGGCGCGCGTCTCGCCCATGCCGATGATGCCGCCGCAGCACACGTTCAGGCCGGCTTGCTGCACCCGTTGCAGGGTATCGAGCCGGTCCTGGTAGCTGCGGGTGGAAATGACCTGCTCATAGAAATCGGGAGCGGTGTCGAGGTTGTGGTTGTAGTAGTCCAGGCCGGCGTCTTTTAACGCCTCGGCCTGGGCTTGTTCCAGCATCCCCAGGGTCATGCAGGTTTCCAGGCCGAGTGCGCGCACCTGGGTGACCATGTCGGTGAGCGCGGCCATGTCGCGTTGCTTGGGATTGCGCCATGCCGCGCCCATGCAAAAGCGCGTCGCGCCTTGTGCGCGGGCGGCCTGGGCGGCCTGCACCACATCGTCCACGGCCATGAGCTTGCTGGCTGGCACGCCGGCATCCTGGTGATGGGCCGACTGCGAGCAATAGCCGCAATCCTCGGCGCAGCCGCCGGTCTTGATCGACAACAGGCTCGATAGCTGCACCTGGTTGGCCGGGTGATGCTGGCGATGCACGCTCTGGGCCTGGTATAGCAGATCAAGGAAGGGTAGGGCGAACAGGGCTTCGGTGGCGCGGCTGTCGATGGCGCTGGCCGGCCGGTGGAAATGCAGCGGTGCGCTGGCCTGGGTGGGGAGGGCGGAGGTGCACTGGCTCATAGATAAAATCCGTTCCGAAAGTGAAAACGCAGAAAAGC
>NZ_BADI01000159.1:0-2738 GCF_000333555.1 Herbaspirillum sp. B65
TGTTCGGGGTGATTTCTCCAGTTTTCCCGAGAGAATCTCGGCCTGTACATCTGCCGGCGCATACGCCAGCAACAACTTGCCAGAGGCTCCGGCAGACAAGGGGCGGCGGTCTCCCAGTTGACTGTGGACCCTGATCGCATGGGGGGCATCCCACCAGGCCACGCACACCGTGTCCATGCCATCCCGGACCCTGACCAGCACGCTCTCGTTACATTCGTTGCCGATATCTTCGAGGATGTCACGGGCCACGTTGACCAGGTTCAACTGCCCCTGCGCCGCAGTTCCCAGAATCAGGGCGCGATAGCCCAGGCTATAAGTCGCCATGGGCAACTGGCGCCGCACCAGACCGCATTCTTCCAGGGTGGTCAGCAGCCGGAAGGCGCGTGCCTTGGTATTGCCGGAACGCTTGGCCAGCTCGGTCACGCCATTGCCGCCTTCTTCAGCCACCAGAAACAGCAGCTCTATCGCCTTGCTTACCGCATCGACGGTGTAACTCATAAGTCACTTTCCTTATTGTTCAACTCGATCTTCACGAGCCTCTCGCCAGGAGCCTCGTCCGCCCCCACGGGTAGGCCATTTTCGCAGAAATACACGCACGGTGGTCACCAGCCCGGGCAACTCTGGCAACGACTTCTGGCACCACCTGCCGTACCACGCCCGATGAAACTGAAGATGAATGCCAAACGATACACTGTTTCCCTGAAGGAAACAATACGGACGTACCCCGGCTCTGCCGCGCATGGCCTCGCCGAACTATCTGGCGCGCCGTCACCACTGACCCTTGCAGGCAGGCACGCAGTGCCAAACGTCGGCGCAACCCGGGAAAGGAGCTCCTCTGATGAAAAAATTTACGGTTCGGGTAAGAACAGCAGAGCAAGGATTTGCCTACACGGAACTGGCGCGCTGCAGCAGCGATGCGGCAGCGGCCGCATGTGATCGATTCGGGCCCTGCGGCGTGACGGTCATCCCCTTGTAGGAGCGTCGCTACCATCCAGCCTCATCTGCCTGCACATCGGCACGGCCACCCTCTGCGCTTTTCAGCCCAGGCTCGCAACCGGTTGCTGCCCGAAATCTTCAGCAAGAAGGAAATCCATCAGATGCCGCGCACACGTAGCCGGCGCCGCCAGTTGCCCCTGTGCATGCAGACAGAGGAACAGTTCGCGCAAGGCGAAGCGTTCCGCCGGCAAGTCCCGCAGTTCTGCCTGCATGTCGGTGTCGATCACTCCAGGGGCGACACTGCAGATGCGCAGCCCCGGTGAGGCATCTTGCGCGACGGCACGCGCATGGTGGTCCAGTGCCGCCTTGCTCGCACCGTACACCGACCACCCCGGATAGGCCTCACGGCCGGCACCGCTGGAAAGATGCAGGATGCGGCACTCGCCCCCCGGGCGAGCTTGTGCAAGTGTCGCCAATCTGGCCGACAGCATGAGGGCCGCGCCGACATTGAGCATCACCGCCTGGGCGATGTCTTGCGCACATTGGTGCTGCAGCGCGCCGCTGGGTTGTATGGTGGCAGCGTTATTGATCAGCAGCAGCTCTGCCTCATCGGCCAGGAAGGCCGACAAGGCGTCGCCGTCCAGCCATGAGAGCAGTTGCCGGGGATCGGCCAGATCGATTACCTGCTGCTGCAACAAAGCAGGCCATTGCTGCGCCAGCGTCTCATTGCGGCGACGGGCCAGCCCCAATACGGCAACCCCGCGTTGCATCAGTTCGGCAGCGATGGCTGCCCCCAGGCCACGGCTGTGGCCAGTTACGATGGCTTTCATGTTTGCTCCTGCTGCCTGGATCAAGCCGGCGGGGGAACCGCCGACACTACAGCGCCACTCAACGAGAAATAGCCCGCCACGGTATGCACTGTTCCGTTGGCGCTCCCCAAGGCAAACTTTCGCTGACAAATTCCATGAACCACATCGTCGGTCGCGCATTGGAGCAAAGAGACTATCGGGCCATTCATCTGGCGCGACATCTGTTGCCGTTCGAAGATCACAAGTTCCTTCAACCCGAGCATGTTCGGGTGATCGTGCGTGGCCAGGGTCTGTATGTGTGGGACGACCATGGCCGCCGCTTGCTCGATGGCATGTCCGGTCTTTGGTGTACCACGCTGGGGTATGGACGGCAGGAGCTGGTGGCTGCAGCCACCAGGCAGATGACCACCCTGTCCTATTGCAGCCAGTTCTTCAACACCGCCCACCCCACACTGGCCGAGCTGTCGGCGCGGCTGTTCGAGCTGCTGCCAGCACATTACAGCCGTATCCTGTATTGCAACTCCGGCTCCGAAGCCAACGAGATCCTCATCAAGGTGGTACGCCGCTACTGGGAACTCGCCGGACGCGCCGGCAAGCGCGTCATCATCGGCCGTCACAACGGCTATCACGGTTCGACGGTGGGTAGCGCCTCCCTGGGCGGAATGAAGATGATGCACGCTCTGGGTGCAAGTATGCTGCCCGAGGTCCAGCATATCGAACAGCCCTTCTGGTTCGGCTATGACGGTCCGCTCAACGAAGCCGAGTTCGGCCTCCATGCGGCGCAAGCCCTGGAGCGCAAGATCATCGAACTCGGTGCGGACAATGTGGCGGCTTTCGTGGCAGAACCTTCCNANNGCGCGGCGGCATGATCTTCCCCGCCGACATTACTGGCCCGAGATCCAGCGCATCTGCCAACGTCATGAGGTCTTGCTGTGCGCCGACGAAGTCATCGGCGGCTTCNGCCGGANCCGGCATTGGTCGCGCATGAGTATT
>NZ_BADI01000158.1:0-1003 GCF_000333555.1 Herbaspirillum sp. B65
GAGTTTATTAAAATATCCTGTATTATTATGTGAACAGGGCGGAGATTCAGGTGTGAAAAATGCGCCAGAAAGTGGCGCCAGCAGCGACTTCGCACCAAATGGAGACAGGTATGGCGTCATTCGCGGGTGAGAAGTCGGTTTCACTGAGCGAAAGAGCGCGGGAACGCTCCGATCTTCACGCCAAGGAAGGCGCGCCAGCCTATGCCAGCCGATTCAACCTGAATGCAAGGAAAACGGGATGCGACACGATATGCCGAAGAAAAGGCAGCAGCCCCGCGTACTGGAGGCAGATGCGGCCAATGACGACGCTGCGGTGATGCAGGCCATCGCAGGAGGTGACCGCGCCGCATTCGAAAAATTATATAAACAGTATTTTCCGCGACTGACGTCTTTCCTGCGCCGGCTTACTGCCCACCCTCACCTCATCGACGAGATCATCAACGACACCATGTTGGTGGTGTGGCAGAAAGCCGATACCTACAATCAGACCTGCAAGGTGTCCACCTGGATCTTTGCGATCGCCTATCGCCAAGGACTGAAAGCGCTGCGAAACTTGCGGCAGGAGATCGAGATCGTGAGCGACCAGGACAACCCCTGCGATACGCCTGGACCGGAACAGCAGATGAGCCATCTGCAACTGAGGAAAGTACTGGAGAGCGCCCTATCCGAGCTGTCCACGGAGCAGCGCAGCGTCATCGCCCTGAGCTACTACCATGGCATGGCCTACGATGAGATTGCCCGGGCCATGAAATGCCCGATCAATACCATCAAGACCCGCATGTTTCATGCACGGCGCAAGCTCAAATCCCTGCTGTATGCCTATCAATGAACACAAGGCATTACAGGCCGAACCAGGAGCGAGCTCAGAGAATGACTTGACCACTCGCGCCGGAAGCCCGGCATGAAACAGACACGAACTTTCGGTGATACTCAGCCAGTGCGTCGACGTAACCGAGCAACCGGGAAAAACGGGCGGCGGCCTGAGTGATGATCTTGACATACT
>NZ_BADI01000157.1:0-2351 GCF_000333555.1 Herbaspirillum sp. B65
GCGGTGCTGGGCATCGTGCACACATCTGGACGCCGATTCCCGAAGAGTTCGACGACTATATCTCGCGCCCCAAGCAGAACGGCTATCAGTCGCTGCACACGGTGGTGATGGCCGAGGATGGTCGGGCGCTGGAAGTGCAGATTCGTACGCACGAGATGCATCACTTCGCCGAATACGGCGTGGCGGCGCACTGGCGCTACAAGGAGAGTGGCGGCTCGAATTTCTCGGCGCAGAAATATGACGAAAAGATCGCCTGGCTGCGCCAGTTGCTGGCCTGGAAGAACGAAGTCACCGACGCCGTGGTGGACCAGGAAGAAGTGCGGCGCGACTGGGTGCAAAAGCTCAAGTCGGCCACCCTGGACGAACGCATCTATGTGCTCACGCCCCAGGCGCGCGTGATCGAATTGCCCAGTGGCGCCACTCCCATCGACTTTGCCTATCACCTGCACAGCGATGTCGGCCACCGCTGCCGTGGCGCGCGTGTGGATGGGGTGATGGTGCCGTTGAATACCACGCTCAAGAATGGCCAGACGGTGGAGATCATCACCGCCAAGAGTGGCCCTGGGGTGGGGCCGTCGCGCGACTGGTTGAGCCCTGACTATGCAGCCAGTTCGCGTACCCGTTCCAAGATCCGCGCCTGGTTCAATGCCATCGAGCAGCAGGAAACCCTGTCGGTAGGGCGTGGCTTGCTGGAAAAGACCTTGCAGCGCGAGGGCAAGACCGCCGTCAACCTGGAAGAACTGGCGCAGAAGCTGGGCTTTGCCCAGGTGGATGACCTGTGCCTGTCGCTGGCCAAGGAAGAGTTCAGCCTGCGTCATGTCGAGCAGGCCTTGCATGAAGGCCAGAAAAAGAAACCCGAGATCGATGATGAAGCGCTGATCACCCGCAAGAGCCGGGCCTCCAGCATCGTGCAGGGTGCCAAGTCGGGCGTGCTGGTGGTCGGCACCGATGGCTTGCTGACGCAACTGGCGCGCTGCTGCAAGCCGGCGCCGCCGGATGTGATCGCTGGCTTCGTCACGCGCGGCAAGGGCGTTTCCATCCATCGCGTGAACTGCAAGAACTTCGCCGAGATGAGCTCGCACGCGCCCGAGCGGGTGATCCAGACCACCTGGGGCGCACCGGCACGCGATACCGTCTATCCGGTCGATATCTTCGTGCTGGCCAGCGATCGCCAGGGTTTGCTGCGCGATATCTCCGATATCTTCCTGCGCGACAAGATCAATGTGATCGGGGTGAGTACGCAAAGCGTGAAGGGTCATGCGCGCATGGCTTTCACCGCTGAGATCGGTTCGACCGAGCAGTTGCAGAAGGCCTTGACGGTGATCCGCGAAGTGAAGGGGGTGATCGAGGCCAAGCGGCAATAAGTGGCAATGCTTAGCAATAAGCAGGAGGGTAGGGGGCTGGTTTCTTGGTGAAATGCGGTAAATATTTTTACTTTTTCATCATTTTCATCATTTACCCCTTGGCAAATTTTGAAAAGCCTCCTATACTCTCGCTTCTTCGTTAGGCGCGTAGCTCAGCTGGTTAGAGCACTACCTTGACATGGTAGGGGTCGTTGGTTCGAGTCCAATCGTGCCTACCAATTCTTCTGGTTCCCGTGCGGGATGGTCGAGTTGGAGCGAAGTGATGAAAAGGAGGCGCGTTCTCGGCTTCCTTTTTTGTTTTAGGTATCTGCATTCTTCAATAGGCGCGTAGCTCAGCTGGTTAGAGCACTACCTTGACATGGTAGGGGTCGTTGGTTCGAGTCCAATCGTGCCTACCAATTCTTCTGTTCCCTGGGTGGATAGGCGGGTTGGGTGAAGAAAGTGAAGAAAAATTCAAAAGGAAGCGCGTTGGCGGCTTCCTTTTTTGTTTTTTGGCGCGATTCTTCCATCCTCCTGTTTCCCGGTTGACGATCCCTGTGCCCCTTGCTGCGGCGGCTACTCCTTTGTTTCCGGTCAATGTTGGTCAGGAAAATAGAGTTTTGAGAGAGCACATGGGGCAAATGTTTCGCGAGGGCATCTCAAAATGCTTTACACTTGCGACGAATTTTTTGCGGGTACGCCCGTCCAACTTCCATTTCACGGTTGAGCGATTTTTCCTATGGCGGCAGATGATCAGTATTTCCTCGTGGTTGATGACTTTTCGACGATGCGTCGTATTGTCAGCGGCCTGCTCAAGGAACTCGAATACACCAAGATGGTGGAGGCTGATGACGGGTTCCACGGCCATGAAGATCCTGGAAGCGGGTGCGGTGCCGATCACCTTCGTGTTGACCGACTGGAACATGCCGGTCATGGATGGGCTGGCCTTGCTGAAGAAGATCCCGTCCACGCCCTCGCTGGCGCACTTGCCGGTGCTGATGATCACGG
>NZ_BADI01000156.1:0-891 GCF_000333555.1 Herbaspirillum sp. B65
GAGGCAGCCGATTGCTGCTCATTCAGGGCCTTGGTCATGTCGGTATCGATGAAGCCCGGCGCCACGCAGTTCACGGTGATGTTGCGGCTACCGACTTCACGCGCCAGGGCCCGACTCATGCCGGCCACGCCAGCCTTGGCGGCGGCATAGTTCATCTGGCCGGGGTTACCAGCCTCGCCCACCACCGAGGTGATGTTGATGATGCGACCGCTGCGGGCCTTCATCATGCCGCGCAGCACGGCGCGCGAAAGACGGCCTACGGCGGTGAGGTTGGTGGCGATGACGTTATCCCATTCCTCCTCCTTCATGCGCATGGCCAACTGGTCCTGGGTGATGCCGGCATTGTTGACCAGGATCGAGAGTGCGCCGAATTCCTTCTGCACCTGCTCCACCAGGGCCACGCTGGCCTGGGCGTCATTGACGTTCAACACCGCGCCGCGACCCGCTTCCGGGCCCAGCGCCGCCAGGTACTCGGTGATGGCGGCAGCGCCCGACTCCGAGGTAGCCGTACCGACCACCTTGGCGCCCTGTTTTGCCAGCTCGGTGGCGATGGCACGGCCAATACCGCGCGACGCGCCGGTCACCAGGGCGACCTGGCCCTGCAGATTCTGTGCACTCATTTCAGCAACTCCAATACTTTGTTCAGGGATTCCTGGTCAACGATGGCCTCACCCACCAGCTCGCCATTGATACGCTTGGTCAGGCCGGTCAAGACCTTGCCCGGACCACATTCGACCAGATGCGTGACGCCCTCGGCGGCCATCTTCTGCACCGTCTCGACCCAGCGCACCGGCGCAGCGGCCTGGCGCACCAAGGCATCCTTGATGGGCGGCGGATCATTGACCACGGCCACATCCACGTTGTTGATCAGCGGGATCTGCGGGGCGGAAA
>NZ_BADI01000155.1:0-4972 GCF_000333555.1 Herbaspirillum sp. B65
CAGTGATGATACCGCCCAACACCAGCGGAAAACTCCATTGCCAGGACAGCCCCGGCATGTGCGCGAAGTTCATGCCGTAGAGGCTGAAGATCATGGTCGGGATGGCCAGGATGGCGCCCCAGCCGGCCAGGGTCTGCACGATCTCGTTCTGGTGGATGGTGACCTGGGCCAGGTTGATCTGCACCGCCGACTCCACCATTTCACGCAGGCGGTCGCCGGTATCGATGAAGCGCACCACGTGGTCGTAGATGTCGCGGAAGTAGGCCTTGCCATCCTTGGTGATGAGTCCTTCGTGAAAACGCAGCAATTGCGTACACACGTCCAGCAAGGGCGAAGCCACCGAACGCAGACGGATCAGCTGGCGCTTCAACTGGTACAGCTCTTGCAAGTAGGCCTTGCCGCTGATGGTGCCGGGGTTGAAGAGCTGTTCCTCGTACTGGCTGAACTTGGCTTCGAGGTCGTCCATGATGGGACGATAGTTGTCCACCACGAAGTCCATGATGGAATAGAGCACGAAGCTGGGGCCGCGCACCAGGCGCTCGGGCAGCATCTCGCAATGCTCGCGCACCTTGGCATAGCTGCGCGAGGCGCCATGCCGCACCGTGACCACGAAGCGCGGACCGGTCANGATGTGGGTCTCGCCGAACAATACCTCGCCACCGGCCAACTGCGCCGTGTGCAGTACCACGAACAGGGTATCGCCGTATTCCTCGATCTTGNNGCCGCTTGTGGCGGCGTANGCATCTTCAACCGCCAGTTCGTGCAGGCAGAAATCTTCCTTGATCTTGNTCATCAATTCGACGTTGGGGTCCAACAGGCCCAACCAGACGAAGGTACCCTCCTCTTTCAGCACGTCGCTGATTTCATCGAGGCTAATCTCGCGCAGCTTCTGCCCTTTTTGTAGACCGGCAATTGACGATCATGGCGGGATCGATCATGTCTCTTGTTCCTGTTCTTGTGGGTTCAGACGCTTGGTGCGCGCCAACGCAGGCGCTGCTTGAAGACCTGGGCCAGCATCACGCCGACCAGCGTGATGCTGCCGCCGAGGGCGTGATAGCCGTGCAATGGCTCGCCCAGCGCGAGCACTGCGATGATGACAGTAAAGATCGGCATGAGGTTCACGAAAATAGCGCAGCGGCTGGCGCCCAGGTGGACCACCCCACGCATCCACAGGAATTGCGAAATGATGGAAGCACCAATGCCGGCATACAGCAGGATGGGCAGGTTGGCCCGCGTAATGGGCGAATGATGCCCCAGCAAGAAACCGGGAAACAGCAGCAGCGTAGCCATCAACACCTGCAGATACAGCAACTGCCAGGTGCGCAAGGGCAGCGCCCAGCGCCGCAGCATCACGCCATACAGGCCATAGGCCACGGTGGCGGCCAGCATGAGCAGGTCACCTGCGACCACGCCCTGCTCGAACAAGGCCAGCGGGTGACCGCGTCCGATCAGCACCGCCAGCCCGAACAGCGAGAGGATGCCACCGGCCAGCGTGCCCACGGTGGGCGGCTCGGCGAGCAGCTTGATGCTCAACACCAGTGTCATCAATGGCATGAGCGAAGAGATGATGCCCATGCTGGTGGCCGAGGCGGTGGCTGCGGCGAAGTAGGCCAGGCTCTGGTACAACACCATGCCCAGCAGCGCCAGCACCAGGATCTTGCCCAGGTGCGGACGGATCTGCGCGCGCGCCGCCCAGGTCGGGCGCGCCAGGAAGGGCGACATCAGCATGGCCGCCAGCACCCAGCGATAGAAGGAAATATCCTCGGGCGCGATGACCCCGGCCGACATCTTGCTGATGACGGTATTGCCGGCCCAGATCAGCACCGCGCCCAGGGGAAAGCACAGGCTCTTGTAGGATAGGTCGCTACGCATCGGTCTCCTCTCAGCTAGCCCTTCAGGCCGGCTTGTTCTCTTCCTGCCCGGCCATCTCGGCCCCGGCATTGGGTGGCAACTGGCGCAGCATCAGCAGCGCCAGCGACGCCACCGCAGCCACTACCAGGAAGGCCGGCCAGAAGTCTTGCGCCACCAGCTCGCTGTGCCCCTGGATTTCATTGGACATCTGCAGTGCAAAACCGGCCAGCACCACCCCCATGCCGATGGACAATTGCTGGGCCACGCTGGCCATGCTGGTGGCCTGGCTCAAGCGCAGGCTATCGACATCGGCATAGGAAATCGCATTCAGACTGGTGAATTGCAGCGAGCGGAAGCAACCACCGATCAAGAGGATGAGCACCATCAGCAGATAGGGCGTGTTGGGGGTGAAGGTGGCGATGGCACACAGCCCCAGCACGCCCAGCGCGCCATTGACCAGCAGCACCCGACGAAAACCGAAGCGGCGCAAAAAGCGCGCGGCGATGGTCTTCATGAACATCGCCCCGGCTGCCGAAGCGCAGGTGAGCAAGCCGGAATGGAAAGGTGTATAGCCAAAACCCAGTTGCAGCATCAGCGGCAGCAGGAAGGGAATGGCGCCGATCCCCACGCGATAGAGCGAGCCACCGAACACACCGGCCCGCAAGGTCGGGATCTTCAGCAGCGCCAGGTCGATGAGCGGCGCCGTAGCGCGCCGCGCGTGCCAGACGTAGCCCGCCAGGAACAGCGTGCCGGCCACCACGCAAGCCAGCGCCACATCGCCCGAGACCAGGTGCCGACCGGCCGTGGCCAGGCCCATCATCAACAGCGAACACCCCAGCGCCGACAGCACAAAACCCTTGAAATCGAGCGGCGAAACCTGCTCAGCCTTGAGATCGGGAATGAAGCGGGTGGCCAGGTACAGGCCGAGGAGGCTGATCGGAATATTGATGAAGAAGATCCAGCGCCAATGGAAATAGGTGGTGATGAAGCCGCCCAACGGCGGGCCCAGCACGGGGCCGAACAGGGCGGGAATGGTCAGGTAGGACAAGGCCTTGACCAGGTTGACCTTTTCCACGCTGCGCAGGATCACCAGCCGCCCCACCGGCACCATCATGGCGCCACCTATGCCCTGCAGGAAACGCGCCGCCACGAACTGCGGCAAGGTCGAGGACATGCCGCACAGGATGGAGCCGAGCATGAACACGCAGATAGCCGCACGGAAGATGGTGAGCGAACCGAAGCGATCGGCCATCCAGCCCGAGATCGGGATGAACACCGCCAGGCTGACCAGGTAGGAGGTCAGCGCCAGTTTCAGCGAAATCGGATCGACCTTCATGTCCAGTGCCAGGGCCGGCAGCGACGTGGAGATGACGGTGGAATCCATCTGTTCCATGAACAGCGCACAGGCCACGATCAGCGGGATGATGAAGGTGCGGGGAATACGCATGGGAGTGGGTCGGGAGCGGGAGGGCAGCCTGGTCTGTGGCAAGCCTTCAAGTATACCTTTTACGCTATCATGCTGCCGGCTGTGCCCTTGTTCCTTGCTCCTTGCCCTAAGGCGGGCGCGGGCGCTGCCCCGATTGCCTCCACCTGCCCTGCCGGCTTTAGCTTGCCTGTTCCATGACCGATTGCTTCGCCCTCCTCGACGACCACCTGGCCAGCCCGGCCGACCCGCGCTCGCGCCTGTACAGCGGCCATCTGCGCACGCTGGCCTGCCACCAGGCAGAAGACTTCCCGGCGCTGCTGGCCGAGATGCAGACAGCACTGGCCGCCGGGCAACATGCGGTGGCGCTGTGGAGCTATGAACTGGGTGCGGCGCTGCAGGGCTTGCCGCATCGGCCACTGGCCGAACCGCTGGCGCGCGTGCTGCTGTTTAGCCGCTGCCAGCGCCTCACTGCGGCCGAGGTCGACGATTGGCTGGCCGCGCAAGCAGAGGGTGACAGCGCAGACATCGTGCATCTGCGCAGCAGCGTCGACCAAGCCAGCTTCAGCGCCGCCATCGATCGCATCCGCGACTACATCGCCGCCGGCCATACCTACCAGGTCAACTACACCTACCGCCTGCATTTCGATGTGCATGGCGATGCGATTAGTCTGTATCGCCGCCTGCGCGCGCGCCAGCCAGTGCCTTACGGCGCGCTGCTGCGCGACGAGCAGGGCGGCATGGTGTTGTCGTGCTCACCGGAATTGTTCGTCACACACCAGGACGGTCTGTTGCAGGCCAAGCCCATGAAGGGCACCGCGCGCGCCCTGCCCGATGGCGCAGCCGATGCAGAAACGCTCAACGCCCAACGCGCCCAGGCACTGGCAGCGGACGACAAGAACCGCGCCGAGAACCTGATGATCGTCGACCTGCTGCGCAATGACCTGGGTCGCGTGGCGCTGCCGGGCTCGGTACAGGTGCCGCAACTGTTCGAGGTGAGCCGCTACGGCCAGGTCTTGCAGATGACTTCCACCATCCACGCCCGGCTGCGTCCCGAGGCCACGCTGGTCGATACCCTGGCCGCGCTCTACCCCTGCGGCTCCATTACCGGCGCCCCCAAGCGCCGCACCATGGAAATCATCGATGAGCTGGAAACCGAAGCCCGTGGACTCTATACCGGCGCCATCGGCTGGTTCGATGCACCCCGTGCGGGCTCTCATGCCATCGGCGACTTCTGCCTGTCGGTACCGATCCGCACGCTGCAACTGCAGCCACCGCAACACGGCTTGCGACGCGGCGTGATGGGCGTGGGTGCGGGCATCGTCCATGACAGCCAGGCCGCATCCGAATTTGCCGAATGCCAGTTGAAAGCGGCCTTCCTGACCGGGTTGGAAAAAGACTTCAGCCTGTTTGAAACCCTGTACGCCAGCCATGGCACTTGCCGTCACCTGGACTTGCATCTGCAACGCCTGCAAGCCTCGGCCGATGCGTTGGGCTTTGCCTTCGACGAAGCGATGATCCGCCAGCAACTGGCCGACACCTGCGCCGGCTTGGCTGCCGATTTTCCCGCGGATCAGGCACACCGCCTGCGCCTGGCGCTGGATGCGCAGGGCCGCATCACGCTCCAGCACGCACCACTTACGCCCCTGGCAGGTCGGGTCAAGGTCTTCCTGGCCAACACCGCCCCGACAGCAGCGA
>NZ_BADI01000154.1:0-900 GCF_000333555.1 Herbaspirillum sp. B65
ATCACGCCCGTGCCATCGTCGAGCGTGCAGATCACCAGCTTGCCGCGCTGGGTCATCTGCACCCGCACACCGGTGATGATGCCGGCCAGGCTGCGTGGCTCCCAAGAGGGTTCCAGGCTGGCGATCTTGGTGCGCACAAAGCGGCGTACTTCCTTTTCATAGGCCGAGAACAGGTGGCCGGAGAGATAGAAGCCCAAGGCGCCCTTCTCTTCCGTCAAGCGCTGCTTGTCGCTCCAGGCGGGCACCTGCACGTATTCCAGCGGCGCTTCCAGATCGCTGTCGTCGCCACCAAAGAGGCTGACCTGGTTGGCCGATTTCTCGGCCTGCTCGGCGCTTTCCCAAGCCAGGTTGACCGAGGCCTGCAGGATGGCGCGGTCGACCTTGAAGCAATCGAAGGCACCGGCACGGATCAGCGAATCGATGGTGCGGCGGTTGATCTGCTTCTTGTCCACCCGCTTGGCGAAGTCGAACAAGTCCTTGAAGGGACCACTCTTGCGCGCCTCCAGAATGGCTTCGATGGCGTTCTGCCCGGCGCCCTTGACGGCCCCCAGGCCATAGCGGATCTGGGTGGCCTTCTTGCCCGGCTCGCCCACCGGCATGAAGCGGTAGTCGGACTTGTTGATGTCCGGCGGGAGGATGGCCAGCTTGCAGATATCGATCGAGTCTTCGATCAGGATCTTGACCTTGTCCGTATCTTCCATGGCCAGCGACAAGTTGGCGGCCATGAACGCGGCGGGGTGATGGGCCTTCAGATAGGCGGTGTAATACGACAGCAGCGCATAGGCGGCCGCGTGCGACTTGTTGAAGCCGTAGCCGGCGAACTTTTCCATCAAGTCGAAGATCTCGTCGGCCTTGGCCTGGTCCAGCCCGTTCTTGGCCGCGCCTTCGCGGAACAGTTCA
>NZ_BADI01000153.1:0-1454 GCF_000333555.1 Herbaspirillum sp. B65
TCCCGGCCGACAAGGATGGCAAGGTACCGTCCAGCTTCACATTCACCCATACCCGAAAGATCAGTAACCGATGATTAAAGCCCGTTACCTGACCCTGACCCGCCTTGCCACCGCCACCGTGGCGGTGGCCGGCCTGTCGTTCGCCCCGGCCTCGCAGGCACAGATCCGCTTCGAGATCACCGGCGTGGGCGCGTCCCAGATTCCCGTTGCCATTACTGCCTTCCCCGGCGAAGAATCGGCACCGCAACAGATCAGCCCGGTGGTCAAGGCCGACCTGGCGCGCAGCGGCATCTTCAAGCTGATCGACAATGGCGATGCGCTCTCGGACTCCTCGGCCATCAACTATGCCGACTGGCAAAAGCGCGGCGCCAATGCGCTGGCCGTGGGCAGCGTCACGCGCCTGGCCGATGGCCGCTTCGACGTGCGCTACCGCCTGTTCGACACCGTGCAATCGACCCAGCTTTCGGCCCTGTCCATCGGTGCCCAGCCGCAACTGCTGCGCCTGACCGCGCACAAGATCGCCGACGACATCTACCAGAAGCTCACCGGCATCCCTGGCATCTTCTCCACCCGCATCTCCTACGTCACCAAGTCCGGCAATGAATACCGCCTGGAAGTGGCTGACGCCGATGGTGAAGGCACCCAGGTAGCGCTGCGCTCCAACGAGCCCATCATCTCGCCGGCCTGGTCGCCTGACGGCACCAAGGTCGCCTACGTCTCCTTCGAGATGAAGAAGCCGGTGGTCTACATCCAGAACCTGGTGACGCGCCAGCGCTCCATCGTGGCCAACTTCAAGGGCAGCAACTCGGCCCCGGCCTGGTCGCCGGATGGCTCGCGCCTGGCCGTGGCCCTGACCCGCGATGGCCTGACCCAGGTCTATCTCATCAATGCCGACGGCTCCGGCCTGCGCCGCCTGACCAACAGCGCCGGCATCGATACCGAACCGCAGTTCTCGCCTGATGGCGGTAGCATCTACTTCACCAGCGACCGCAGCGGCGGCCCGCAAATCTACAAAGTGAGCCTGGATGGCGGCACGCCGCAGCGCGTCACCTTCAATGGCAGCTACAACATCAGCCCCCGCATTTCGCCTGACGGCAAGACGCTGGCCTTCATCTCGCGTCGCGACGGTCTGTTCCAGCTCTATGCGCTGGACCTGACCAATGGCTCTCGGCGGCGACTGCAATATCTTTCCAAGTCAATTGAGGGTTGTTTTCCCATCCCAGTTCTTTCGCTTTGCTTGCTTTGAGGCCCAGAACCACTGGCGTGAGCATGGTTCGCTCCGAGGCGATGATCTTGGACTTGGCATCTGGCACCAGCATCGCATAGTGATTGTTGGCCAGCCAGGCCAGATCAGTGGCGTCGCCTGCCTGCAAGCGTTCAACCGCCTCCAGCGTGGCGGCGTAATTGAGCTGCAGTTTGATCCCCGTGGCCTTTTCGATCTGCGGCACCAGGGG
>NZ_BADI01000152.1:0-7299 GCF_000333555.1 Herbaspirillum sp. B65
AACCGGAACAACTGGCCACGCTGGAAGCCACCGGCTATGCGCTGATGCAACTGGAACGCAACAGCGAGAAATACCACCCGCTGCTGACCGCCTTCGACAACTTCGTGCTGCAACAGGGCTACATGCGGATGCACGCCCAGGCCGCGCGGCGCAGCGAATAGAGATCAACACCGGCGGGGAACCAATCCCGGCCATGGGAGACCAAACCGATTCGGCCGCCTGGTGCGGCCGTTCTTGTTCAGGGTGCATCGCAAAGCGCTTATAATTGAACGATTGATGTACCGTAACCCTGAACACTCCTGACGCGCTGGCGCTGGTCAACGCGATCCCATCCCTGCGAACAAATAATCCATGAGTTCCGAATTCCTGCAACTGGCTGAAAAAGTCACTCAGCTCGCCAAGCTGGCGCAAAGCCTGCGCGAAGAAAATGCCGAGCTGCGCCGGAAAGTCAAACTGCTCTCCGAAGACAACACCACCCTGAATACCCGTGTCGATGAGGCCTACCAGCGGGTTGCCGCGGTGCTGGCGCAACTGCCGGTGGCCGAGGCAGAAGAAGCGGCTGCGGCCGATGAGGAGGCGGCATGAGCACCATCCAGATCCAGGCCATGATCATGGGCCAGTCCTACACCCTGGCCTGCCAGGAAGGCGAACAGGCCGCCCTGCATCACGCGGTGGCCTATCTCGATCAGAAGATGCGCGCCATCCGCGATGCCGGCCGCATCAAGGGTACCGACCGCATCGCCGTGATGGCCGGCCTGGGCATCGCCGCTGAATTGCTGAGTATGCAACGCTCCGAAGGCCCCTTCGCCGGCATGACCATTGCCCAGTGGCAGCAGCAGATTGCCGCCATCACTGAGGTGGTGGACCAGGCATTGGCGCCACAGGAAAAACTGTTCTGACGCCCTGCGCGCTGATGGGCGCAGGATGTGTCACCCGCAACAAAATGGCTGCCGTTGGCAGCCATTTTTTTTCTCCGCTTGCGTGATTGGTGAGGTGCAACACATCAATATGGCAAAGAGAAAATCCGGTTACAAAATCGTGGACTTATTTTTGACACAGCTCTTGGAGGACAACGATGAATGGGTTAGACTTCGTACTCCTGCCGTGTTCGCGATTGCCATATATTCCTTGAACCATTTACGAGCATAGGTTGTGGGATCGTTCGATGGGCGTGAGCGTCGCTAGTCCGATGAACCCGAAATTGAACTACTGCAACCAACTTGAACCGTCAGGTTCAGGATGCCGGCACAGCGGCACAGGCGGGACTTGATTCAAGGAAAACGGCTGCATCTGCAGCCGTTTTTTTATGTCTTCCACCGCTACGGACAGACGTCCTCTTCACGCTCTGCCCTGTTCTCCCGTCAGCGCTCCTGCTTCTTGGCGCCCTTGCGCTCCGGCCCTACCTCATCAATGGCATCCTGGAATTCAGTCACATCCTCGAAGCTCTTGTAGACCGAGGCAAAACGGATGTAGGCGATCTTGTCCAGACGCTTCAACTCATGCATGACCAGTTCACCGACATGCCCTGACATCACTTCACGTTCACCACTTTGCAGCAGCTTGTCCTGGATGCTCTGGACAGCGACATCGACCGCCTCGGCCGACACCGGGCGCTTGCGCAAGGCCAGCATGAGACTGCCACGCAGCTTGGCCGGATCGAACTCGGTACGACTGCCATTCTTCTTGACGATCACCGGCATGGTCAGTTCGATGCGCTCATAGGTGGTGAAGCGCTTGTCGCAATTGCCGCAGCGGCGGCGACGGCGGATGGAATGACCGTCTTCGGACAGACGCGTGTCCAGCACCGGGGTGTCTTCGTGATTGCAGAATGGGCACTTCATGGTGGCAGTAATTGGGTTGGGCTAGACAATGAGGGTAGGCCCCCTGAACTTCGGTCATGCAAGACATTGCTACAACACTAAAAGGCGCAGTGTCGCATCCTCGTGCAACAGGCACTATCGTATCGTAGTGCAGATAAAGACGGCGCCCGCAAGGACGGGCGCCGTCAGGTACAACATCCGACAGGAAAGTTCATACCGGCCCAAGCAAGGCCGGTAGCGACTCCTCCAATCAGCCGTAGACCGGGAAGGCGTCGGTCAACTTCTTCACTTCGGCCTTGACCCGCTCGATGGTGGCGGCGTCATGCGGGTTGTCCAGCACATCGGCGATCAGGTTGCCGACCTTCTCGGCTTCGGCTTCCTTGAAGCCACGGGTGGTCATGGCCGGGCTGCCCAGGCGGATGCCCGAGGTCACGAATGGCTTTTCCGGATCGTTGGGAATGCCGTTCTTGTTGCAGGTCATGTGGGCCGAACCCAGGATGGCTTCGGCTTCCTTGCCGGTCAAGCCCTTGGGACGCAAGTCCACCAGCATCACGTGCGACTCGGTGCCGCCGGAGACGATGCGCAGACCGCGCTTGATCAGGGTCTTGGCCAGCACGTCGGCGTTCTTCACCACTTGCTGCTGGTAGGCCTTGAATTCGGGTGAGGCCGCTTCCTTGAAGGCCACCGCCTTGGCGGCGATGACGTGCATCAGCGGACCACCCTGGATGCCGGGGAAGATGGCCGAATTGATGGCCTTCTCATGCTCGGCCTTCATCAGGATCACGCCACCGCGCGGACCGCGCAGGGACTTGTGGGTGGTCGAGGTGACGAAGTCGGCGAAGGGCACCGGGTTCGGGTACACGCCGGCAGCGATCAGGCCAGCGTAGTGGGCCATGTCGACCATGAAGTAGGCACCGACTTCCTTGGCAATCTTGGCGAAACGCTCGAAGTCGATGCGCAGCGAGTAAGCCGAGGCGCCAGCGATGATCAGCTTGGGCTTCTTCTCACGGGCCAGGCGTTCCATCGCCTCGTAGTCGATCTCTTCCTTGTCGTTCAAGCCGTAGGAGACCACGTTGAACCACTTGCCCGACATGTTCAGGGCCATGCCGTGGGTCAGGTGGCCACCTTCTGCCAGCGACATGCCCATGATGGTGTCGCCCGGCTTCAACATGGCGAAGAACACGCCCTGGTTGGCCTGGGAGCCGGAGTTGGGTTGCACGTTGGCGGCTTCGGCGCCGAACAGAGCCTTCAGGCGGTCGATGGCCAACTGCTCGGCCACGTCCACGTATTCGCAGCCACCGTAGTAGCGCTTGCCCGGATAGCCTTCGGCGTACTTGTTGGTCAGCTGCGAACCTTGCGCTTCCATCACGGCCGGCGAGGTGTAGTTTTCAGAAGCGATCAGCTCGATGTGATCCTGCTGGCGGGCGTTTTCCTTCTGGATGGCAGACCACAGGTCGGGATCGACTTTTGCGAGAGTCTGGTTCTTGTCAAACATGGTGTTTCTCCAAATTGATGAGCTGCGGCCGAAGATCGCGCTACCGGCAGGATGCGGCCATGCCGGTGGCTCGACTTCCAAAATCGAATGAGGGCCAGAAACTAGAATGGGATTGCGGGCAGCCTCAGTCGTACTGTCCATTCGGCTGCCCAGGCGCACGGCTGTTGAAATCTCACGCTTCCCGATGGATCCCCATCTTGGCCGGTTTTACGCGGCGTTTCGCCAGTCACGTGAGACGAAATGGTGAGCGCATTGTAGTGAAACGGGGCGATTTGGGCAAGAACCATGGTGGCTTCGCAACAGACCCGCCATAGTGCCCCCATGAAGGAAAAAGCGAGCCCGCCCTCGTAAAAAGCGGCTTTCGGCTACAATTCCGTTTTCTGCCGGGACTGCCATGTGCAGCTTTGTTCAAGCTTGCCGCCGCGCGCCGGTTCTTACGCCACACAACAGGAGAATCAAGAGATGGTCGTGTTGATTACGGGAGCTACCGCAGGCTTCGGCGCCGCCATGGCGCGCAAATTCGCCGGCAACGGTCACCAGGTGATCGCCGCCGGTCGCCGCAAGGAGCGCCTGGATGACCTGGTCAAGGAACTGGGTGCCGACCAGGTGCTGCCGCTGGTGCTGGACGTGACCAGCAAGGACTCCATCAGCGCCGGCCTGGCGAGCCTGTCGGGCCAGTGGAAAGAAGTCGATGTGCTCATCAACAACGCCGGCCTGGCACTGGGCCTGGGCCCGGCCCATGAAGTGGCACTGTCGGACTGGGAAACCATGATCGACACCAACGTCAAGGGCTTGGTCACCATCACCCACGCGCTGCTGCCGGAGATGGTCAAGCGCGGCCGCGGCACCATCATCAACCTGGGTTCGGTGGCCGGTGCCTACCCCTATCCGGGCGGTAACGTCTATGGCGCCACCAAGGCCTTCGTCGACCAGTTCACCCTGAACCTGCGCGCCGACCTGGTGGGTACCGGCGTGCGCGCCACCAACCTGGCCCCTGGCCTGTGCGGCGGCACCGAATTCTCCAACGTGCGCTTCAAGGGCGATGATGGGGCGGCTGCCAAGGTATATGAAGGAACCACCCCGCTGACGGCCGAAGATATTGCTGAAGCGGCCTTCTGGGTAGCCACCATGCCGGCCCATGTGAACATTAATTACATGGAGCTCATGCCGACCTGCCAGGGCTTCAGCCCTTTCAACATCAAGCGCAAACAATAAGGGGATGGAGTAGAATGGCGTTTTTGCCAAAGGCGCCTTGGCGCCGCAGGAACGCCATTTTCACCCGTTCCCGGGGCAGCGGCCGGTATCCAACCAGTCCGCTTGCTCACCGGCAAACCCTTGATTGCTTCGTTTCCGTGATTCTTTTGCCGCTGCCACAGCAGATTTCCCAATAACAAGAAGCATATGAGTGCCGCCAGTAGTCCATTCGACTGGAACATCCGGGTCTATTACGAAGATACCGACACCGGAGGCGTGGTGTTCTACGCCAACTACCTGAAGTTCTTTGAGCGCGCCCGCACGGAATGGCTGCGCTCCTTCGGTTTCCAGCAACAACACCTGGCCGAGACCACCGGCGCCATCTTCGTCGTCAAGAACACCAGCGTCGACTATCTCGCCCCCGCCCGCCTGGACGATGAACTCCGCCTGACCGTCGTGGTCGAAAAATTTCGAAATGCCTCCATGCAATTCATCCAGGAGGCCTGGCGCCTGCCGTCGGGGGATGGCGGGACCGCCTGCGACGGGGAACCCAGACTGCTGGCGCGGGGCAGCATCACGGTCGTCTGTGTGGACCAGGCCACTTTCCGGCCGCGTCCGATTCCTGACGAAGTGCTGACTTGCATCAAGAAGTCGACATGATGTCAACGGAAAAGCTCATCCGCGCCTTTATGGCACTGGGAACAGCGTCTGCCCGCCGGCCGCTCCCAGCGGCTGGGACGATCTGCCGCAGGGAAAACTTCTGTCTGTATTTGCCGTCTTTTGTTTCATATTGTCCGCACGTCAACTGAACAAGAGATTTTTAACTCTCGACTTACCATCCAAACGCCGCCTCCAAGCCGCCACACTTTCCCATGAACGTCACACAAGACCTGTCCTTCATTTCACTGATCGCAAACGCGTCCGTCCTGGTGCAACTGGTGATGTTGCTGCTGTTGTCGGCATCGGTCACCAGCTGGACCTACATCTTCCGCAAGATGTTCACCATCCGCTCGGCGCGGGTGCAGACCGAGGAATTCGAACGCGTCTTCTGGTCCGGCGGCAATCTTTCGGCGCTGTACCAGGATGCGCTGTCCAACCGCCGCAAGGCTGGTGGCGAAGGTGGCGCCCTGGAGCGCATCTTCCAGGCTGGCATGGGTGAATTCACCAAGGCCAAGGCTTCGGTAGCCGCCCGTGGCGGCGCCGTCGATCCCGGCCTGCTGCTGGACGGCGCCCGTCGCGCCATGCGCGCGGCCTACCAGCGCGAGATGGATGCACTGGAATCGCACCTGGCCTTCCTGGCCTCGGTGGGTTCGGTGTCGCCGTATGTGGGTCTGTTCGGCACCGTCTGGGGCATCATGAACGCCTTCCGTGGCCTGGCCAACGTGCAGCAAGCCACCCTGGCCGCGGTCGCCCCCGGTATTGCCGAGGCGCTCATCGCCACCGCCATCGGCCTGTTCGCCGCCATTCCTGCGGTGGTGGCCTACAACCGCTATTCGCATGACATCGACCGTCTGGCGATCCGCTTCGAGAGCTTCATCGAAGAGTTCTCCAACATCTTGCAACGTCAGGCACGCTAATGGCTGGCTCATCGATGCGCGGGGGGCGTCCCCGCAAGTTCAAGTCCGAGATCAACGTGGTGCCCTACATCGACGTGATGCTGGTGCTGTTGATCATCTTCATGGTGGCCACGCCCATCACCAACCCCAGCGTGATCAACCTGCCCACGGCCGGCAAGTCGACCCAGCCGCCGTCGGACTATATCGAGATCGCCTTGAAGCCCAACGCCCAGGCCACCATCCGCATCAACGGTCCCAAGAGCGGCGGCAAGAAGGCCGAGACCGTGACCGGCAAGACCGACCTGGCCGAGCGCCTGCGCCAGCTGCATGAAGACAACCCGGACCTGGCCGTGATGATCTCGGCCGACAAGGACATCAAGTACGACGACGTCGTGCAAGTCATCTCGGAAGCGAAGAAACAGGGAATAGCGCGGGTCGGCCTGGCCACCAAGTAAGCGCAACCCTGAGCGATATGAGCGATAACGCACACTACACCATCCCCAAGGCCCCTGGCCGCTGGCGTGCCATCACGCTGGCGCTGGTGATGCACGTGGCCTTGTTCCTGTTCTTCTGGATCGGGATCCGCTGGCAGAGCGAAACCCCGCTCACGGTGGAAGCCGAGATCTGGGATCCGCAATACAAGGAAGCCGCCCCCCTGCCCACCCCGCCGCAACCGGAGCCGCAGCCGGTGGTGGTCGAGCCGCCACCGCAACCCCAGCCGCAACCTGAACCCAAGCCAATTCCTCCCAAGGTGATCGACGAACCCAAGGTCGAGAAACCCGATATCGCCTTGCAAAAGGAGAAGGAAAAGAAGCGCAAGGAAGAACAGGAAAAGCAGGAGAAGCTGGAACAGGAAAAGGCTGAAAAGGCAAAGGCCGAGAAGGACAAGGCCGAGAAGGACAAGGCCGACAAGCTCAAGGCAGAGAAGGAAAAAGCCGAGAAGGAGCAGGCCGAGCGCGAGAAGAAGGAAAAGCTCGAGGCCGACAAGCAGAAGAAGCTCAAGGAAGAGAAGCAGAAGGAAGAAGAGGCCAAGAAGAAGGCCGAGGCCGAGAAGCAGGCTGCCGACAAGAAGAAGCAGCAACAGGCCGCGGCTGACGCCAAGGCCGCCGAACAGCGTCGCCAGGAAGACTTGAAACGCATGATGGGCCAGGCCACCAGCGCCACCGGTGGCACCGGCACGGCGGCCAAGTCGCAGGGCCCCAAGGGCAGCCCGGACTATGCCAACAAGTGCGCG
>NZ_BADI01000151.1:0-879 GCF_000333555.1 Herbaspirillum sp. B65
CATAACGATTTTTGTTCATGGCTCCTCTACAAAAAATAGCAAGCTCTTCATTGCGTGCCCCCATCTTCACTGCTGAGGAAGGAGGCGGGTCTTGGCGTCATTCATATCCATCGTGACCAGCACCGAGCAGACCAATGCCAGCGACGCAGCCCTCTGTGGATCTATGCGGACGTGAATCTTTAAATAACTACGACATAAATAAAAGCGAAAAAATATGTACAATAAATTTCGAAAAAATCGAACAAGAGACGGCAATGACCTTAAAGCAACTCGAAGCGTTCTATTGGGCGGCCACCTGTGCCAACTTTGGAATCGCGTCCGAACGCCTGCATTTATCGATATCTTCGCTTTCCAAGCGAATTTCAGAGCTGGAACTATCGCTCGGGATTTCCCTCTTCGACCGCAGCGGCCACCGGGCCATGCTCAGCGAAGCAGGCCAGGCCCTGCTCCCGCAAGCGCAAGCCCTGCTTGATAACGCTGCTAGAGTGCGCGCCACCTTTGCTCCCTCCGTTGGCCTGGTTGGTCGTTGCGCCTTTGGTGTTGGAGAACTAAGCGCCCTTACCTGGCTGCCGCAATTCATGGTTCAAGTCCGGGCACGACATCCCAAACTGGTGCTTGAGCCCTATGGCCCGCGTGCTCGACCGCGAGGATTATGCCGGCTGCCCGGATTTTCAGGATGGCGATTTGAAGCTCAAGGAAGTGCTGGTCGGGCAGTGGGCCGGATTCGTCTTCATCAATATGGACATGAACGCCGAACCGCTGCTCGACTACCTGGCGCCGGTGCCGGAGATCACCGACTGCTTCGAGTTCGGGAAGATGCGCTACCGCTGGTACAAGTCGATCCGGCTGCCTGCAACGGAAAGGGCGCTCGAAGCGTAA
>NZ_BADI01000150.1:0-1307 GCF_000333555.1 Herbaspirillum sp. B65
ATAACTGCGTCACAACCACTGTTAGATACCCTGTTTGTAAACACTGCCAGAGTCGTGAAAGCTTCTGAACCGGTTGCGCCGATTTGAGTGTCCATGGAAATGTCCATGTTATTTTTGTTACAATGGACTTAAAGGGACACTTAAGTCATTGAATTTATGGGAGATGACTGGATGTCCATAGTGTCCTCTTACGAGTGGTGCAGGAAACGACATGAGCCCAATCCAACGCTTCAATACCAATGCCCGCATGAGCCAACTGGTGACCGCCAACGGCTTCGCCTTCGTCGCTGGCCAGGTGCCCAACAATGCTGGCGCACCCATCCCGCAACAGGCCAGCGAAGTGCTGGCCAAGATCGATGCGCAATTGCAGGCCCAGGGCATCGATCGGGAGCGCATCGTCAGCGCCAATGTGTGGCTGTCCAGCCCGGAGCATTTCGCGGCCTTCAATGCGGTGTGGGATGCCTGGGTGCCGGCTGGCCATGCGCCCACCCGGGCCTGCGTGCAGGCGCTGCTGATGGCGCCTGGCCTGGATGTGGAAGTGGCGGTCATTGCCGCCCTTTGAGTCCGCTGCAAGGAGCATCTGCATGAATGAACAGGACAGCGTCGACTACCTCATCATCGGTGCCGGCATTGCCGGCGCCTCCATCGCCTACTGGCTGGCGCGCCATGGCAGCGTGCTGCTGGTGGAACGCGAATCGCAGCCGGGCTATCACAGCACCGGTCGCTCGGCCGCGCTCTACATGGAAAGCTACGGCCCGCCGCAGGTGCGGGCGCTGACCTGCGCCAGCCGCGCCTTCTTCGATCAGCCACCTGAGGGGTTTGCCGAGCATCCGCTGCTCACGCCGCGTGGCGCGCTGTTCTATGCCACCGAGGCTCAGCGTGCGGAGCTCGATGCGCACGAGGCGCTGGTGCGCTCGGTCTCGGACAAGGTACAGCGGCTCGATGCCCAACAAACGCGTGCCATGGTGCCGGTGCTGCGTGCGCAAGACCTGATCGGCGCGGTCTACGAGGAAGAGGCCAGCGACATCGACGTCCATGCCCTGCACCAAGGCTTCCTGCGCGGGGCGCGGGCGGCCGGCGCGCGGGTGCTGTGCAATGCCGAGGTGCAGTCGATTGAACGGGAAGAGGGCGAGCGCTGGTGCGTGCAGACCAGCCAGGGCAGCTTGCGCGCCCGCGTGGTCGTCAATGCCGCCGGGGCCTGGGCCGATGAGATGGGGCGTCTGGCCGGGGCTGCGCCCATCGGGCTGCAGCCCAAGCGCCGCTCGGCCTTCACCTTTGCCGCACCGGCCAATAGCGAACACTGGCCC
>NZ_BADI01000149.1:0-832 GCF_000333555.1 Herbaspirillum sp. B65
GCACTGCTTGAGTGTTCTTCGGTGACCTTCTGGCCGTCGCAGTTGCGCAGCACCGATTCCAGCACGATACGGATGGACACCGGCAGGCGCGAGATATCCACGCCCAGCGATTTTTGCAGGGCGGGCAGGGAGTAGAACTTGCCCTTCTTGGAACCGGAAATCTTGAATTCCTTCAGGGTGTTCAATGTGTTGCGAGACATGGCCTCTTCTCCTTAATTTGGCAATTTAGTGATGCTAGCTAGTCGAATCCGGTTTGCGCTGCAATGGTGAACTGCGGGGTGCTGCCTGATTCTGTGATTCTTTGTTACTAAAAACTTCCTGGACCGGCAGAGGCTGCCTGACCGATTCAGTTCTGGTGCGGTGCGGCGGCCAGGGGCGAAGCCGGCGCTGCGCTGGCGGCAGCTGCGGCCTTGATCTGGTCGGCGTTCTTGCATTCGTTGGCCAGTTGCTGACCCTTCTTGGAATCCAGCAGCAGGCCCTTGGCCGGGATACCGATCCAGACCAGGCCCATCTTGTGGTTTTCGAAGCGGTTGGCGCCGGTGGTGGTGGCCACGCGGGTCAGACGGTGGATGCGCTTGTTCCAGCGGATGGCGATGTGCTTGTCATCGGCATCGTTCTTCCAGATGGTCAGCTTGTTGCCCATTTCGCACTGGAAGTCGGCCGACTGGGTGCCGCTCAGTTCGGGTTCGCTGTCGTCATCCTCGGCGTCCGAGGAGAACGGCATCTTGGCCGCCGGCGCTGCGGCAGCTGCAGCGGCCTTTCTGGTGTGCGCCTTCTTGACCACCTTCTTCTTGGTGGTGTGCGTGCTGTCGGTGTCGGCGTGTGCCGGGGC
>NZ_BADI01000148.1:0-2582 GCF_000333555.1 Herbaspirillum sp. B65
CAGCCAGCCATGGCGGATCACCGGAATGCCGCACTCGCGTGCGCGCCGGATCATGGCTCGCGCAGTCTCATTCTTGCCTTTGGCCAGCAGCTGCGGAACCATCTCCTGGGTGGCATCGTAGTAGAGGGCCACGGCGAAGTGCGTCGGGTTGACCACCACCGCATTGGCGTTGGCGGTCTTGGCCACCGGCGCCTCGTTGGCCCATTGACGCGCCAGGCGCTTGCGCTGTCCCTTGATGAGCGGATCGCCCTCGGACTCCTTGTGCTCGCGCTTGACCTCTTCCTTGTCCATCATCAGTTCCTTCTTGTGGAAGTATTTTTGGATGGCAAAATCCACCAGGCCGATGCACAGGCAGACCACGATGATGACGTGGAAGATCGCGCGCAGAATGGTCAGAAAACCGTAATAGCTGTCCTTTGGATCTCCGCTGGAGAGGGAAACAATATTGGCCAAGTTGCCGCGCACCAGCACATAGACGATCCAGCCGATCAACAAGGCCTTGCCCACGGTGGTCATCAACTCCACCAGCTTCTTCTTGGAGATGATCTGCTTGAGACCGTTGACCGGATTGAGCTTGTCGAACTTGGGCGTGAGCGCCTCGGTCGCCACCAACATGCCGAACTGGCCCCAGTGCGCGGCTACGCCGATGACGATGCAGACCACGAAGCAGATGGCGATGACGATAGCCACGAAGATCCCGGCCGAACTGAGGATGGTCATGGCCACTGGGATGAAGTCCTGTCCCACGCCATGGATACCGGCTTCCATCAGGTTGGAAATCGCACCGCGCCAGAGCGATTCGGTCGCCATAGCCAGTTCGGCTACCACCACCAGCATTGCCAGACGCGCCAGGTCGCGACTGACGGCGATCTGCCCCTTCTTTCTGGCATCCTCAATCTTCTTGTGGGTGGGTTCTTCGTTCTTTTCTTCGCTCATCGCTTCCCCGCATCTGTCAGGCTGGCCAGCAGGTCCAGCAGATGGGCAAAATCACCGGTCACGTGATGCGAAAAAGTGGCCCAGTACATCAGCAGGATCAGCAGTCCGACCAAGCTCTTGATGGGAGCCGAGGCAAAGGAGACCTGCAGGTTGGAGGCGAATACGCCAATGATGGCAAAGGCGAATTCGATCAACATCAGGGGAATGATGACGGGCGCGCCATAGACTACGACGTACCACAGGAATTCGCCGAAACGCTTGACCAGCACTTCGAAATGCCCTGGTTCGAAAGGCGGTAGCAAAGTATAGGCGGGCCAAAGCGCATAACTTTCCAGCAGGATGCGCGCCAGCGCCGAAAACAGCCCTGCCTGCACCATCACCAGCACCACCGCCTGCAGCAACATGGCACCGATGGCACTGGCATCACGATCGAAACTAGCATTGTTGGCCTGGATCTGGATGGGTGAGCGCTGCATGTCGAAGATCGAGCCGATGGACTGCGTGACCCACAGCGGCAAGGCCATCAAGACGCCGAAGAGCAGACCGATCATCGCTTCCTTGAAGGCCAGCATGGCCGAGAGCAGGAAGTCGGGAACTCGGTCCTGGACGAACAGGAAGGTGGGGACCGCGGCCGGCAGTGCAATGGCCATGGCGGTCGCATTCTTGACCATCCCGGTCAGTACATTGAGGCCAAAGCCGGGCAGGATCACCAGGCACACCAGCACGCGCGGCGTGACGATGGCGATGGTCACCATCAGCGAATGCAGGTCGATCAGCGTAGAGGATTGCATGGGCGCTGCAGCCTCAGCGACCGATGTCGGGGACCATGGTCATGGCCATGTCCGCCAGCCGCAGCAATTCCACCCCGATCCAGCGCCCCATGGTCGCCAGCGTGACGGCCACAGCCACCAGCTTGACCACATAGGGCAAGGTCTGGTCCTGGATCTGTGTGACGGCCTGGATCAGAGAGACCACCACCCCGCACAGGGTGGCAATGACCAGCGGTGGCGCCGACATCATCACCGCCATCCACAGGCCTTGCTGGAAAAAATTGAGCGTATCAGCCATGTTCGCTTTCTCTTGAAATTCTGTCGACCCGGTCCACCATCTCAGACATAGGACAGCGCGAGCGCATTGAGCAGCTTGCCCCAGCCGGCCACCAGCGTGAAGAGCAGCAGCTTGAGGGGAATGGTGATGGTCTGCGGGCTCACCTGCTGCATGCCCAGCGCCATCAACAGATTCGAGATCAGCAAGTCGATGATCACGAACGGGATGTAGATCAGGAAGCCGATCTCGTAGCCAGCCTGCAATTCCGACACGACGAAAGCGGGTATCAGGACCAACGCATCACTGGGGCGCGCCTCCTTGGCAACGTCCTTGGGCCAGAGTTTCCTGGCCGAGGCCAGGAATAGCTCGCGCTGCTCCGGCCGGCTTACCTTCATCATGAATTTGCGCAAGGGCTCGAAGGATTCCTGAGCCTTGACCAGTAGCGGCGTGGTCCGCGAACTGACCTGCGAACTATCCATCTGCAATGCGGCGTCCGGTCGCTGCCGCACAGGGCGGGACCGTCAGCGGCATGGGCCAGATGCAGGGTCATGGGTGCGGCCAGCAACATGGCCGCCACAGGCAGGGGAAGTCGTCGTGCA
>NZ_BADI01000147.1:0-1142 GCF_000333555.1 Herbaspirillum sp. B65
ACCAGAACGATTTCATTGGCATCGCCATCGGATAGGCCTGCCTGCAGGTTGACCGAACGCGAGCAGGCCGACAGCAGAAGCAGCAGCACCAGGATCGCCCCCACACGCGGAAGGTGGGCCAGCAGCCGGGTGGAGCGCCGTGAGCGCGGGCGCACGATCAATAAATTTGCCAGTGGTCGCAAGCTCATGGACTTATTGCAACTTGGTGAGGGAATCAACCGAGGTGACTGCCTTGGATACTACCTTCGAGACGGTCTGCACCCGTAGCTGGAAATCGTTGAGTGCCATCATTGCCTTCATCAGTTGCATGGAGTCGCCAGTGCGGGTGGCTTGTTCCAGCAACTTGGAAACATACTGCTGATCTTGCTTGATCTCCGCCGCCAGATGCGTGGTGCGACCGACGATGGCCGAGCCCAGCGAGGCGTTATCGGTCTTGAAGTGGACCGGATCGTTTTTCAGGTGGCGTTCCAGCGCAGCCCGGAATTCGCCGCTGTCGGCCGCATTGGCGGGCTGCAGATCCAGCGTCACGTTATTGTTCTTTCCCAATACCTCAAAGGAATAGCCGGCGCTGGTCGCTTCTGTCGTCACACTCATGTTTTCGTCTCTCCAGGAAATGGCAGGTCTTGACTCTCTCCTGAGTGGCCGCTGCGTTGGTACCGGTTCCGTCCTGTCGCGGCTCAGAAATCGGGAAGGAAGTCGCAATATTGCCCGCCGCAACCAAGGGGTGAAGCGGGATCGCAGAACCCGGACTGCAGGCAGCGTCGCTGCCGCTGGCTTGGCGACAGGGCTGCGCCGGCGGCGATCAGCGGCGGCGCGACGGCGCGAGGTGGGTGCAAGCGCACCGAAACTTCCGCGTATTTCAATGCAAGATGAGGGGCGCGATCACTGCTGCCGACGATCACTTCTGCGCCTGCGGCGCGCTCGCCGCAGTCATTGGCGACGCCGGCAGTGTCATGGCCAAGGCTTTCGTCTTCGCCCAGCAGCAGGTCGCCACCTCCGGCGCTGCCTCCCCCGGGCGCCAGAGATGAAGGTCGCACCGCAGCAGAAGCATCACCGATGATCTCCATCTGGACGGTGCAACTGAAGCTACTGACGCTGACGCTCTGCGCCATCGGCGTCGATGTGTCGCAAGCATCCTGCTC
>NZ_BADI01000146.1:0-5862 GCF_000333555.1 Herbaspirillum sp. B65
GGCGTGATGAAGAGTTGCGTGTCATCGCTGCCAGCCTTCAGTTCCCCGCTTTGCGAACCCGATTCCAGCGCCCGCATACTGGTAGTGCCCACCGCCACGACGCGGCCACCGGCCGCCTTGGTGGCGCGCACGGCGGCCACCGTCTCGGGCGGGATGGTGTACCACTCGCTGTGCATCTGATGCTGTGACAGGTCTTCCACCCGCACCGGCTGGAAGGTGCCGGCACCCACATGCAGGGTCACGAAGGCTTGCTGCACGCCGCGCGCGGACAATTGTTCCAACAAGGTCTGGTCGAAGTGCAGGCCCGCCGTGGGAGCCGCGACGGCACCGGGCTCTTTGGCATAGACGGTCTGGTAGCGCGTCTCATCGTAGGCATCGGCCTCATGATCGATATAGGGCGGTAGCGGCAGGCTGCCGTATTGCTCCAGCAAGTCGAAGGCGTCTGCCGGGAAATGCAGCGTGTAGAACTCGCCGAAACGTTCACCCACGGTCACCTCGAAGGCATCGGCCAGGCGGATGCGGGTGCCCGGTGGCGGCGACTTGGACGCACGCACCTGGGCGTGCACGGTGCGGGCATCGAGGATGCGCTCGACCAGGGCTTCGATCTTGCCGCCGGTTTCCTTCACGCCGAACAGACGCGCCTTGATCACGCGGGTATCGTTGAAGACCAGCAGGTCGCCCGGCTGCAGCAGGTCGACGATGTCGGAGAAGCGGCGGTCGCTCAGTTGTGCCCCCTGCACCTGCAACAGGCGCGAGGCGCTGCGCTCGGCCAGCGGGGTCTGGGCGATCAGCTCGGGGGGGAGCGCGAAATCGAAATCGGATAGGGAATACATGGAATGAAATGCGCGTGGGGACGTTCAAGCCGGAAGCAAAGTCTTCCGCAATCTCGTCGGATACCGATGCGAACCGAATGACAAACTCGCTATTTTACGCGTTCGACGCCAACAGGTCGCCTCCTGGCCGCTGGCGCCACCGCCAGATGGCGCATGACAACAACGCATATTTCCACAATGACAACACCCTCTCTTCTCTCGCCTGCTCTTGCCGATCCCGGCCAGCCTGTTCCCGCCGCGCGTGCCCTCGGCGTGGCCCGCATCGCCATCGGGCTGGTCCAGGGGCTGATTCTCTACGTCTTGTCCGAGCAGTTGCAGGATCGCACCCGTCTCACAATGCACGGCATGTTGCTCCACAGTCTGCTGTTGATGGGGCTGTTCATACCAACGATGGTCATCTCAGGCCTGTCCCACATGCGCGTGCGCAAGCTGGGCTTGTGGGTGCTGCTGCTGGTCCTACTGATTCCGGCGCTGATGGTCCATGACATCTGGCGTACCGATCTCAGTGCGTGGCTGCTGGAACCGGCGCTGGGCGCCTGGCGGGACAGCGCGCGCTATGTCAGCCACCCGTCGCCTCAGCTCATGCTGCTTCTGCCGCTGGGGCTATTCATCGCGCAGGCCATGGTACTGGCGGGCAGTCATGACCGCCGCTGGGTAGCCGGTTATCCGAGCTACTTCGCCTGGGCATGGAAACTGTCCCTACAGGTGATTTTCGCTGCGCTGTTCATCGCGGCACTGTGGCTCATTCTGTTCACTGGTGCAGCCCTGTTCGAACTGCTCAAGATCCATTTCCTGGGCAACCTCATCGGCCGATCCTGGTTCTTCATACCAGTGACGACGCTGGCCTGCGCCGCGGCGATGCACCTCACCGATGTGAAGCCCGCGATCATCGCCAACATGCGCAAACTACTCTTGACGATGCTGTCATGGCTGCTGCCCTTGGCGGTACTGATCGTGGCAGGGTTTCTGGTCAGCCTGTGCTCCAACGGTCTGCAGCCGCTGTGGGTAACCGGGCATGCCACTGCCGTCTTGCTCGGTACTGCGGCCCTGATGGTGGTGCTGATCAACATGGTCTATCAGGATGGCCTGAGCACCGAGGCCCCGCCGGAGCGGCTGATCGTCTGGTCGCTGCGCGCAGCCTGTGCCCTGCTGCTGCCGCTGGTGGCACTGGCCGTCTACGCCCTCGGTCTGCGCGTCAGCCAGTACGGCTGGACCCCGGAACGGCTCTACGGTGCCCTCGGCATCGCCGTGGCGAGCATCTATGCTGCCGGCTACGCGATCGCATTGCGCCGCGCAGAGCGCTTGGCCGGACTTGCACCGGTCAACGTCAGTGCCAGTTTCGCGATCCTCGCCGTCTCGCTGGCGACCCTCAGCCCCCTTGCCGATCCGGCGCGCATCGCAGTGGCTGATCAACTGGCCAGAGTACGCTCGGGCCAGATTGCTCCGGAGCAAATGGACTTGCCCTTCATGCGCGACGACGGTCAACGCTATGGGGTGCGCGCACTGGCGGAGATCACACAAAGCTCGGACCCGCAGCTGGCTTCGCTGCGCGAGAAGAGCCAGTTGGCATTGCAGAGCAAGAATGGCTGGCAGATCGGCGCCGCCGATGAAGAACGCAAGCGCGAGGTCGGCAGCAATGTGCGCATGCATCCTGCGGGCCGCGAGCTGCCTTTAGAGATCAGCCTGAAGTATTGGCCCTCTTATGTCAGGCATGACGCGGTACCGGAGTGTCTGCGCAGCGGGGCCAGCGAATGCGACGGCTATTTCATCAGGCCGCCGGGCGCGCGACGCGATCAGTTACTAATCATCGATATGTACAGCAAGCCGATGCTGCTGGCCCAGGATGCCGAGGATGATTGGGAGATCCTCGGGACTTTCCCTATTGATAGCTCCTGCCTGCCCTTATTGCGCGACATACTCGAAGGCAAGGGGTTGCAATGGAAAGCGTCATCTCAATACGAGCTGCGCCTGGGCCAGGTTGCCGTGCCGCTGGTGCCGTCGAAACCTGGCGAGGCTACTTGCGAACAGTAGTGAGTCGGCGCGGCAAGGAGGGCTGGCATCCGCCAGGCTTGATACTGTAATTATTCACAGTACAATAGCGCGATTCTGCCGACATGCCGCCCATGCCACCTACCGCGAAAAAGACCAACGCCAAGACCGCCAAGGCGGCCAGCAGCACTTCCGCCAAGCCCGAGAACAAGCTGGCCAAGCTGGGCTTGCACAATGACATGGACCTGGTGCTGCACCTGCCGCTGCGCTATGAGGATGAAACCACGCTCATGAGCATCGCCCAGGCTTCCCTGCGGGGCTTGCAGACGGTGCAGGTGGAAGGCGTGGTCAGCGCCTGTGAAGTGCAGTTCCGCCCGCGCCGGCAATTGATCGTGACCATCGGTGACGACAGCGGCCAGTTGACCCTGCGCTTCCTCAATTTCTATGGCAGCCAGACCAAGCAACTGGCCGAGGGGACCCGGGTGCGGGTGCGCGGCGAATTGCGCCACGGTTTCTTCGGTGCCGAGATGGTCCATCCTTCCTACAAGGTGGTCAATGAAGGCGCGCCCCTGCCGGACGTGCTCACACCCGTCTATCCGGCCGGCGAAGGGCTGTCGCAAGCCTACCTGCGCAAGGCCATCGCCAATGCCATGAACCGGCTGGACTGGAGCGATACGCTGCCACCCTCGATGCTACAGACCCTCAATCTGGCCGCCTTCGAACCCTCGGTACGGCTGCTGCATAACCCGCCACCGGACGTGGACGAACATGCGCTGATCGAAAAATCACACCCGGCCTGGATCCGCATGAAGTTCGACGAACTGCTGGCCCAGCAGCTCTCGCTCAAGCGCGCCCAGGCCGCGCGCCGCGCCAAGACCGCGCGCGCCCTGCCGGTGAGCGGGCGTATCACCGAAGAATTGACCAAAATACTGCCCTTCCAGTTGACCGGCGCCCAGCAGCGCGTGCTGGAAGAAATTCGCACCGACCTGCGCCAGTCCTTCCCCATGCAACGCCTGTTGCAGGGCGACGTCGGCAGCGGCAAGACGGTGGTGGCCGCGCTGGCCGCCGCCCAGGCCATCGACAGTGGTTGCCAGGCGGTGCTGATGGCACCCACCGAAATCCTGGCCGAGCAGCATTTCCGCAAGATCGCGGCCTGGATGGAGCCGCTCGATATCGGCGTGGCGTGGCTGTCGGGCAGCCAGAAGAAAAAGGAAAAGACCGAGGCGCTGGCGCATATCGAATCGGGCGCGGCGCGGCTGGTCATCGGTACCCATGCGCTGATCCAGGACACGGTGCAGTTCGAGAACCTGGGCCTGGTGATCGTGGACGAGCAGCATCGATTCGGCGTGGGGCAGCGTCTGGCCTTGCGCAACAAGAGCTTCAACGCGGCCGACCCGGATGCAGCGGCGGTGCCGCACCAGTTGATGATGTCGGCCACGCCCATTCCACGCACCCTGGCCATGACCTACTACGCCGACCTGGAAGTGTCGGTCATCGATGAATTGCCGCCGGGGCGCTCGCCCATCGTCACCCGCGTGATCGACCAGAACCGGCGCGATGAAGTCATCGAACGGGTGCACGCAGCGGCGCTGGAAGGCAAGCAGATCTACTGGGTCTGCCCGCTGATCGAGGAATCCGAGGCCTTGCAACTGCAAACTGCCACCGATACCCATGCGGCGCTGTCAGCGGCGCTGCCGGACTTGAAGATCGGCCTGGTGCATGGCCGCATGAAGCCGGTGGAAAAACAGGTGGTCATGGAAGGTTTCAGCCGTGGCGCGATCCACCTGCTGGTGGCCACCACGGTCATCGAGGTGGGGGTGGACGTGCCCAATGCCTCGCTGATGGTGATCGAACATGCCGAGCGCTTCGGCTTGTCGCAATTGCACCAGCTGCGCGGCCGCGTGGGACGGGGATCGGCGGCCAGCGTCTGTCTGCTGCTGTATCAGGGACCGCTGGGCGGCACCGCCAAGCAGCGCCTGGCGACCATGCGCGAAACCACCGATGGCTTCGAGATCGCCCGGCGCGACCTGGATATCCGCGGCCCCGGTGAATTCCTGGGAGCCAGGCAATCGGGCGAAGCCATGCTGCGCTTTGCCGACCTGGCCACCGACCAGTGGCTGGTGGAAAAGGCCCGCGATACCGCCCAGGCCTTGCTGCAACATGCCCCCGATATCGTGGATCGCCACCTGGCGCGCTGGCTGGGCGGACGGGAAGATTTCCTGAAGGTTTGAGGCCAGGCGCTGGGGCGGAATAGGCCTCGGAAACGGCACCGGCAAAGTTTTCAGCATCTCCCATGCGGCAAGGAAGGGCAAGGGCTGCAAACCCCAATGAGCAAAATGCCAATCAAAAATCCGCAAAAATCGAGAAAATCTTCGCTTAATGTCGATTGACGCAATACAGCACTGAGTCCAATCTACAGCCCACGAGGAATGGGTTCGACCATCGATAACGGTCACCGGGCTTATGCGGTAGCACCCCATCGATTTGCCTGATGACCATGGCGTAATAGAGAACTAGAAAAGGCTGAACATTTTGGTTTCCAACCACGATCAACAAACGTCCCGCAGGCTGCTCTGCCCGATTTGCCAGCGTGCTCTGACGGCTTGCATCTGCCACTGGACCTCGCCCATCGACCATGCGATCGATGTGCTGATCCTGCAGCATCCCCTGGAAGTGAGCAATGCCAAGAACAGCGTGCGACTGCTGCACCTGAGCCTACCCTACAGCAAGCTGGTGGTGGGCTCGGTGTTCGAGCCGGAACAATTGCATACCCTGCTGCACGCCCCCTCGCGCCTGCGCAACGTGCCCGATAGCGAAACCGTGCATCCGGTGTTGCTCTACACCGACGACGCCAGCACCGCCGAGACTACCTACTTCGATGCGCGCACCATGCGGGTGGAGGAGCAGGAACCGCTCAAGCGCATCCGCCTGGTGGTGCTGGACGGCACCTGGCGCAAGAGCCGCAAGATGCTGTTCGAAAATCCGCTGCTGCAAACCCTGCCGCGCATGATGCTCATCCGCGATCTGCGGCGCCCGACGC
>NZ_BADI01000145.1:0-8086 GCF_000333555.1 Herbaspirillum sp. B65
TGACGCCATCACCAGTGAGCTTGACGCTGGTGCCGGTGCCACTGCTCCAGTTGCTGCCATCGTCGGTACTGTATTGCCAGGTCGCGCCGCTTTCCAGCCCGGTGATGTTGAGAGTGCCATCGCTGGTGATCTTGTCGCCGGCGGTACCCGTGTCAGTCGCCAGCGCCAGGCCCAGCTTGGCCGGTACCGTGGTGTCGAGCGTGAAGGACAAGGCATTGCTGCCGGGACCTGCATTGCCGGCCGTATCGAGCTGGCGTACCACGATAGCCTTGAGCCCGTCGGTATTGCCGGCACCATCGACAGCACCCTTGAGCTTGACGTTGCTACCACTGCCATTGCTCCAGGTGCTGCCATTGTCGATGCTGTACTGCCAGCTCGCACCGGACTCCAGGCCGCTGACGTTGACGGTGCCGTCGTTGGTGATCTTGTCCGTGTTCGACGGGCCGCTATCCCTGCCCAGGGCAGCGGTGATCTTGGCTGGTGCCGTGGTGTCCAGCGTGAAGCTCAGTGCTGCGCTGGCCGCACCGACATTGCCGGCCACATCGATCTGACGCACCTGCACTTTCTTGGCGCCGTCGGTATTGCCGGTGCCATCGGCGGCCCCCTTGAGCTTGACGCTGCTATCGCTGCCATCAACCCAGGTAGTGCCATTGTCGGTGCTGTACTGCCACTTGGCGCCACCTTCCAGACCCGTGACGCTGACCGTGCCGTCATTGGTGATCTTGTCGGTGGGCGAGCTACCGCTGTCGTTGGCCAGTGCAGCCGTGGGACTGGCCGGCGCGGTGGCATCCAGCGTAAAGCTGAAGCTGTCGCTGGCCGCGCCCAGGTTGCCGGCTGCATCGGTCTGCCGCACCTGGATCGCCTTGTTGCCATTGCCAGTCAGCTTGACGCTGCTACCGCTGCCAGCACTCCAGGTGACGCCGCTGTCGGTACTGTATTGCCAGGTAGCGCCGGCCTCCAGAGCATCGACCTTGACGGTGCCGTCATTGGTGATCTTGTCGCTGGGCGAGCTGCCGGTGTCGGATTGCAGGGTCAAGGTGGGCTTGACCGGTGCCGTGGTGTCCAGCGTGAAGCTCAGCGGGTCGCTGTTGGGACTGGAATTGCCTGCGGCATCGGTCTGACGTACCACCACGTTGCGCAGACCATCGGTATTGGTCCCGCCCTCGATGGCTCCCTTGAGCTTGAAGCTGCTGCCGGTACCGTTGACCCAAGTGGTGCCGCCATCCAGACTGTACTGCCAGTGGGCACCAGCCTCCAGCTTGCCGACATTGACCGTGCCATCGTTGGTGAGCTTGTCGGTGTTGGAGCTACCGCTATCGGCAGCCAATGCGATGGTGGGTCGATCCGGGGGACCGCCATCCAGCGTGAAGGTGAAGGGATCGCTGGTCGGCCCGACGTTGCCGGCCACGTCGCTCTGGCGCACCACGACGCTCTTGTCGCCGTCGCCGGCCAGCACGAAGCTCGAACCGCTGCCACGTGACCAGTTCACGCCGTTGTCCTCGCTGTATTGCCAGCTCGCACCGGCTTCCAAGCCGGTGACGTTGACCGTGCCATCGCTGGTGATCTTGTCGTTGATGACATCGGTATCGTGGGCCAGCGACAGAGAAAGCTTACTGGGCAGCGTGCTATCCAGCGTGAAGCTGAAGCTGTCGCTGCTCGGTCCGATGTTACCCGCCACGTCGGTCTGGCGCACGATGACCGCCTTGACGCCGTCGGTGTTGCCGCTGCCATCGGCCGCGCCCTTGATACGCACGCTCGAACCACTGCCGTCGGCCCAGGTAGCGCCAGCATTCAGACTGTATTGCCAGCTGGCGCCCGCTTCCAGCGCGCCCACGTTGAGGGTGCCATCATTGGTGATGCGATCGGTCGGCGAGCTGCCGCTGTCGCGTGCCAGGGCCAGGGTTGGCTTGGCCGGTGCCGTAGTGTCAAGAGTGAAGCTCACCGCGTCGCTGCTGCTGCCGACGTTGCCCGCCACATCGATCTGCCGCGCAATGATGGTCTTGCCGCCATCGGCCAAACTACGCAGCCTGACGTTGCCACCGGAACCATTGGTCCAGGTGGCTCCGCTGTCGAGGCTGTATTGCCAGGTCGCACCGCTCTCCAATCCGTTGATGTTGAAGATGGCGTCATTGGTGATCTTGTCACCCTGGACGCCGCTGTCGCTGGCCAAGGACAGCGTCGGTGGGGCCGGCAAGGTGGTGTCCAGCGTAAAGCTGAACTTGTCGCTGTTGGGGCTGGTGTTGCCGGCGACATCACTCTGACGCACCAGCAGGTTCTTGGCCCCATCGCTGCCACCACCGCCATCGGCGGCGCTGGCGAAACGGAAGCTGGTGGCGCTGCCGTCGCTCCAAGTCACGCCGTTGTCCACACTGTACTGCCAGCTGGCCCCCGCCTCCAGCTGACCGACCTTGACCGTACCGTCATTGGTGATACGGTCGGACGCGTTGCCGCTGTCCTTGGCCAAGCTGAGCGTGGGCTTGGTCGGCAAAGTGGTATCGAGCGTAAAGCTGAGCGCATCGCTGGAGGCACCGACATTGCCGGCCACGTCGGTCTGGCGCACCACCACATTCTTGATGCCATCGACATTGCCGCTGCCATCGACGGCCCCCTTGATCTTGACGCTGGCACCGCTGCCGGCGCTCCAGGTGGTGCCGTTGTCCAGGCTGTATTGCCAGCTCGCCGTGCTCTCCAGGCCGCCGATATTGAGCGTACCGTCCGCAGTAAGGCCGTCGCTGCTGCCGCTACCGGTATCTCGCGCCAGCGTTGCGCTGAGCTTGGCCGGTGCCACCGTATCGAGGGTCATGCTCAATACCTGCTCGGCACTGTTGTTGCCGGCACGATCGGTCTGGCGCACCTTGACAGCATGACTGCCTTCGCCGGTGACAGTGAAGCTGCCGCTGCTACCCGGCTGGTAGTCGCCGCTATCGATCTTGTAGGCCCAGCTAGCACCGGCCTCCAGGCCTGACACCAGCACCTTACCATCACTGGTGATGCCATCCCCGGCCGTGCCGGTATCACGCGAGAGCGCAATGGGCGCACCGAAGACAGGCACGACGGTATCAATGGTGACCGTATGCATGACCTTGATCGAATCGATGCCCTTGACAGTGTTGTGCGACTGGATGCCGATCACCTTGTCCACACCATTGGCGCCATTGGCACCCAAGGCCAGCCAGTCGGCGGCGGTGAGCGTATAGCTCCAGTTCCAGACACTGGTGCCGGTACCGGAGTCACGCGTGACGATGCCGCTCTTGATGACGCTACCGTCCGGATAGAACAGCGTGACCGTATCATCCTTGCCAGCCGTGCCGGTCAGGGTGACGCCAGCGGTACGTTCAGCCAAGTTGATGATATCGTCACCCGCCACCGTGTTGATGGCTGGCACGTTGGTGACGGTAAAGACCGCATCAGCCAGCTTGGCCCAGGTGTTGACGGTGCTGCCGTCATCGGCCTGCTTGGCCAGTTGCGCCTGCACCTTGGACAGATTGCCGGCATTGACGCCGGAAATCTTCAGGGCCGCGAAATCGTCCACCGTCAGCGGCTTGGTGTTGTCGCCCTGCACGGCCATGCCTACCTTGCTCGCCAGGGTCGCCAGCGCGGCGATCTTGGCCGGGGTATTGACCTCAGCGGTGGTACGGCTGTCCACGATGGAACTGAGCAATTGCACGATGTTGGCACTGGCACCAGCCCCTCCGCTGTCCAGCGCCAGGAGGGCGGACAGGTCCACGCCGATATGGTCGAAATCGGCCTGCTTGGCCAGGTTGGCATCGCTGGTGTTGCTGGGCACGCCGTCGGCTTGCGCAAGCAGGCGCGCATAGCTGTTGACCAGCGCCTGGATGCCGGCCACCGAATTGACGTCCGTGCCATCGACGCCGGCCGTGGCCAGTGCAGCCAGGATGTCGTCCTTGTTGGCACTGGGGCCAACCTCGCTCACCCCGATCACGCCCAGGGCCTGGAAATCGGCCACGGTGGGCGCGTCGCCGCTGTTGCTGTCGGCGTAGGCGACGATGCGATTGATGGCCAAGCGCGCAGCAGCGGCCACGCTCTGGATCTCGGCTACGGTATCGACATCGGCCACGGCGCGCGATTGCAGCGCCGCGACCACGGCATCGCTCTCCACGGCCGACAGGCCATTGATGCCCAAGGTCTTGAAGTCGGCCGCGCTCAAGGCATCGGCCGGCGCAACCACATCGCCGGTCTGCTGCGCAGCGATGTTGAGCACCTTGTTGGTGATGGTGGCCAGCTCGCTCAGGCTGGCGGGGCTGTCCACGGCTGCCGTATTGGCAGCACCATCGACCAGTTGGTTCAGCAGCAGCAGATTGGATGGCGTGGCCAGCTTGTCGGTCAGGGTCTTGTCCAGGCCCACGCGGACGTAATCCTGTGCCACCGGCAGATTGGCCGCAGCGGTGTTGATGCTGCCATCGGCCAGGGCTAGCAGCTTGGCATAGCTGTTGACGATGCCTTGCACCAGATCGGGCGTGCTGGCCTGATCGGTGCCGACCGGGCCAGAGGCGAGCGCCTTGTTGGTGGCCCCGAGGATGCTGTCGGCCACCACCTTGGGCGTAGCCGGCAAGAGCACGCCCATGTCGGCATAATCCTGCGCGGTCGGCAAGGGCTTGGTGTTGTCGCCGGCGTAGTCGCGGATCTTGTCCTGCGCCGCGACAGCCTTGCCTACCAGGCTTTGCAGGCCCGGCAAGGTGTTGATGGTGGAGAGTTTGTCCGCCGGCACCTGCTGCAGCTTGGTCAATACCGCTGGCATGTCCTTGTCGGTCAAGCCGGTGACACCCAACTGTTCCAGGTCGGCTCGCACGGGCGCAGCACCGCCTGCACCGGCCGTGCTGTCGAGCACGCGGACGACGTATTGGCCAGGGTCAGCACCTCGGCAGGCGTATCGACCTTGTCAGCGGCGAGACGGTCGATCACCGAATTGAGCAGTGACAGGTAGTCGGTCTTGACACTGGCCCGGCCCAGGCCGGCCAGGTCCGCACCCAGCAGCCGATAGTCCTCCAGGGTCGGCGAATTGGCAGGCGTGTTGGCCACGCCATCGGCCAGTCCCAGCAGCTTGTTGGCGCTATCGACGATGCCCTGCACCAGTTCTGCCGTGGCGGCGCGGGTGCCGTTGACGGCGCTGGTGGCCAGCGCCGAGAGGACCGCGAACAAGCCCTCGGGCATGGCATCCGGGCGATCCGGAGTGCCGGTGCCGTACTTGCCGACGCCGCTCACGCCCATGTCGCTGAAGTCTTTCGCCACCGGAGTGACCGTATCGGACCCGGCCTGCGCGACCGCGCCCGAACTCTGGCGCTCAGCATAACTCATGATCTTGGCCTGGGCGGCGCGAGCGGCCGAGGCCATCGACTTGAGCTCGGCCAGCGTATCGACGTCGGCCGGCGCAGAGGCCTTGAGCGCGGCCATGAAGGCCGACAGCGAGGCCGCATTCACGTCCGGCGTGGCGCCAGTGCTGGACAGGCCCAGCGTGGTCAGTTCGGCTACCGTGATGCCGGCCGGTGCGTCAGCCGGCTTCACATCGGCATCGGCCTGACGCATCACGCGGTTGACGATATCGACCAGATTGAGCGCATTGATCTTGCCCAGGTCCGAGACCGACGCAAAATTGGGCCGAGCATTGAAGACCTCGTTGAGCAACTTGAGGTTGGCCGGCGCATTGTTGACGGCCATGCCCAGCGCATGGAATTCGTCATAGGTCAGGGGCGCGCCGGCCTGGGGCGTACCATCGGGATTGACCGCATCGGCGGCCGGACGCTTGGCGTCGGCCATGATGCTGCTGGCCGAGGCCAGATTGCGCAGCTTGGCTGCGGCGGTCGCCATGATCTGGACCTGCGACAAGTTCAGGGCCGCCAGTGCATCGGTGCCGAGGGCCTTGAGACCGCTGTTGATCAGCCCCACGGTGGAAGGCGTATTGCCATCGACCTGGGCCACCAGGTTCTTCACGCCCAGCGCCACGAAGTCGTTGGTCAAGGGCGTGGTCGAGGTAGCGGTACCGGCGGCATAGGCGGCGACGCGGCCAGCAGTCTCGGCCAAGTCGGCGATCTTGGCCGGGGTCGATACCGTGCTCTTGTCGGACGGCTGGGCGTCAAGGGCTGTCACCAGCAGGCCAATGGTGCCGCGCGCCAGAGCGACATCGGCCGCCGACAGGCCGCTGGCCGAGGGGTCGGGCAGCTTGGCCGCGGGCACACCGATGCGGATCAGTTCGTCCCGGGTGATGGGTCGCGCCAGATTGCCGGCTACGCCATCGGCGGCCTGCAGCACGTGCTGGTAGGCATCTACGATGGCCTGCAGCTTGCTCTTGCTGTCCACCAGACTGGAGCTGGCCAGGGTCTTGACCGAGGCATTGATGCAGGCCAAGGTGTCGGCCGTCACGCCCGTTACACCCGCGCGGGCATAGTTGTCCACGGTGGGAGAGAGCACCGTGCCAACGACGCCCAGAGCGGCATCGGTGTTGTTCACATTGTCGGCATAGTTGCGGATGATCCTCAGATCCTTCAGCAAGCCATCCACCAGCACTTGCAGGCGGGTACTGCTGTCGATACGGCTGACATCGGTGCTGGCCACCAGGGTCTGCACATTGGGCAGGAAAGCCACATCCAGCCCCTGCACGCCCAGATTGGTGAAGTCATCCATGGTCAACAGGGCAGCCGCATCGGCGCTGCCAGCGGCGGCAATCATCTTGCCAGCCGAGGCATTGATGAGGTCGATGCGCGCGGGCGTATCGACCTTGTCGCGGCTCAAGGCATCCAGGGCGGTGGCCAGCAGGCTGATGCGATGGCTGTTGGTGGCAGCCGTCACGCCCACGCCCAGGCTTTCCAGCTCGGCCTCCGTGGGGACCGCTGCCGAGCCGATCGGATCGGGCTTGGTGCGGCTGCCGTCGGCCGCAGCCAGGATCTTGAGATAGGCGCTGGCAATGCCCTGCACCAGGGGCTGGGTATTGGCGTGGGCGCCATCGACCACGGTCGTGGCCAATGCCGCATTGATGGAAGCCACGCTGGTGCTGGTCACGCCATAGACGCCCATGGCCGTGTAATCGTCGGCGGTCGGCACGCCCAGCGAGGCACCGGTATAACAACCAGTCCCTGGTGCGCTACTTCGAGCAGGACTGGCACCGGGTGGTGCGCTGATGCAGCGGCGCAGTTTCGTGCTGGGCGCAGCCGCCGCCGGCGCTGCCGCGGTGGGCATGGGCGGCATCCTGTGGAAGTGGCGCGAAGTGCAGCCTCATGTGCGCGCACCGGGCCGGGCAGAAGGACACTTCCTGCGTGACCTGGCGCGCAATCCAGGCATCCTGCCCGCGCCGGAGCAGGTGCTGGACACCGACATCGCCATCCTGGGTTCCGGCATTGCCGGCCTGACCGCGGCCTGGAAGCTGGAGCGCTGCGGCCATCAGGATTTCCTGGTCATCGATGGACCGGAAGCCGATGGCAACGCCGCCGGCGCACAGTATGGCGAATATGCCTGCCCTACCGGTGCCCATTACTTGCCGCTGCCGTCGCAGGAATGTCTGCACGTGCGCGAGATCCTGGCCGACCTGGGGGTGATCCTGCGCGATGCCCAGGCCGAGCGCCCCTATTACGACGAACGCTATCTATTGCACGCCCCCGATGAGCGCCTGCTGGTGGCCGGCCATTGGGTCGAGGGCCTGCTGCCCCCCTTGCAGCCGGGCGAGCAGGAACAACTGGAGCGCTTCAATCGCAGCATGGACAGCCTGCGCAACAGCCGCGATGCCCAGGGCCGCCGCCCCTTCATGCTGCCCTCGGCACAGGCCTCCGACGATCCGCGCTGGTTGGCGCTGGATCGCATTACGATGCGGCAATGGCTGGACCAGGAAGGCTATCGCTCCCCGGCCCTGCACTGGTTGGTCAACTATGGCTGCCGGGATGACTATGGCGCGCGTTATGACCAGGTCTCGGCCTGGGCCGGTCTGCATTATTTCTGCAGCCGCATCGGCCAGGCCGCCAATGCCGGTGACGGTGCCTGGCTGACCTGGCCGGGTGGCTTGCAGCCCCTGGCCGCAGGGCTGGCGCGCAGGATAGGCGCGCGCCGCCGTGCCGGTACCGTACTGCGGCTGGAAGAAACT